>PNNU01000039.1 GCA_013824385.1 Anaerolinea sp. | reverse complement strand
CCTGGAGGAGAAAGTGGGATAACAAGATTTTCACCTGGTCTGGTCATATGCCCCTCTTCATAAGCCCAATCTTCAACTGCACCTTCAGAATTTGCATATGCAACCTGAGTATCCAGGGCGCTTAACGTGTTTTGTAAAACGGCTATTACCGTTGAGGCTTTTTCTTGTTGAGCACTTAATCTTGAAAGTTCGTTTAAACGGTTGTTTAAATCCATCACCAGAAAAAATAAAACTATTGCCACTACACCTAAAATAACTTTTTTTAGGTCAAAAGGAATTTTTGGGAATTTTCTTTTGGGTTCCATGGTCATATCTTACACTATTCTCATGCCTCAGACAAGACAAACCCGTGGAGGATTCCACGGGTTTTTATGTGTGCCGGAGGAGGGATTTGAACCCTCACGAGCGTAATGCTCACTACGCCCTGAACGTAGCGCGTCTGCCAATTCCGCCACTTCGGCCCAGATACGACCTAATTCTATCAAACAATTTAGTATTGTCAACGTAATTGATTCACAATTCATTTTTTTGATATATTGTCTAAAAATGCTGGAAAATTAATTTCAGTTTTATTGATTGCTTTCCGGGCTTATTCTGGTAAACTCATACTTAGAAATTACATATGGATGATTACATGAATTCTCAACCCGATACTTCCGAACATCCTAAAACGCCACTTACGGAACCGGACGCTTACGCCCTTCCTCTCAGGAAAAAATCCTCAGAGATTGGGCACATGGAAGCTGAACTCCGTTTAACACTTGAAGAAATTGCCCGATTACAAAATGCGCTCGCAGAAGCGAATATGAAGAATATTGCCCTGCAAGCCTCCATCGATTCACAACCTTCAAAACATGAAGGGTCTCAAGTCCTTAAACCTGTCTTGCAAGAATTAAAACAACCTATTCATACCATTCAGGGTTATATTGATCTGCTCTCAAATGAATCAGTCGGCATTTTGGGTACTTTTCAAAAACGCTTTGTCGAACGCATATCTAATGCGATAAACCATCTCGATGAAATCTTAAAAAACATCGAATTGGAATCTGGTGAGGCGGATGATGATAGTCGGCTCTATTCAAAAGATTTTTCTTTAACAGCTGTTGTCGAAGAAACACTAATGCTCTATATTGAATTACTGCGTACCAAATTGATCACTTTGAAAGTGGAATTTGAAAAGAATGAGATCAAATTCACCGGAGATCAAGAAAAATTCGAGCGTGTTCTCAATATTCTTTTTTCCAATTGTCTCACTGCCGTTCAGGAAGAAGGTCTTGTCATTCTTGGGCTTAAACTGCTTCAAGGCAAAAGACCTGCCCAGGTACTAATCAGCGCTCAATCTTGCGATCAAGACTCGCCCAAAGCCAAACCATTGCCAGTCAATCTGGAAGAATTTAAAGACCAGGACATTAAACTGGAGGGCTTTGGAAGTCCACTTAAGGATTTGGTTAAAGCCAAAGCACTTGTGGAAGAAATGCACGGCAAAATGGAAATATTTTCCATACCTTCTTCTGGATCGTTGATTCGAGTCAGGCTGCCTGTTTCCTCCTAATACAAGAAACTACCCCTATTATCTGAAAAATCAAGAGTAAAATATGGTTATGCGAAAATTCATTGCCGGGATTATGGTGTGTGCTTTACTTTTAGCCGGATGCGGTTCCTTTGCCTCTCCAAAAGCAACTCCTACGACCATCCCAATCTCGGATGTTCTTCTCCAAAATGATCCCAATGCAGCACCGACGCTGACTCCTTTTCAGCCGGTTGCGCCCACAGCCACGCCAGGCCCCACCAACACTCCACAAGCCTCTGCAACCCCGACCATTCAACCCAGTCCGACGCTATCAACAGTAGTGCGTCTGGGGCTGCAAAAACCTGCCGGACAGGTTAATATCTTGATCCTCGGTTCGGATTATCGCCCCAACCAGGGATTCCGCACTGATGTGATCATGGTTCTCTCGCTGAACCCTGAAAAAGGTACCGCCTCTTTAACCTCTTTTCCACGCGACATGTATGTTGATATTCCAGGGGTTGGAATGAATCGTATTAATGCCGCCCAACCGTATGGCGGATTTTCCCTTACAGCAGCCACCTTAAAAGAGAATTTCGATATCACTGTTGATTATTACATCATGACCAATTTCACCGGCTTCAAGGGTATTATAGATACACTTGGAGGAATCAATGTTAACGCTGGAGCCGAGCTATATGATAAATGCGACCTCCCCCAGGCTGTAAATAAGTATTGTTATGTTTCGGTGGGCAATAATACAATGAACGGTGCAACTGCCTTATGGTATGTGCGCTCAAGGTACAGCTCAAGTGATTTTGACCGCACCCGCCGTGCCCAGGAAGTAATGTCTGCAATGTTCCAAAAGATCATGAGTCTTGATGCTTTGAACCGGGGGGCAGAACTGTACAACCTGTTTGTATCCAGCGTAGAGACCAATTTGCCTGTGGATAAAGCCTTGCAGCTTCTGCCCTTTAGCTCACAAATCGTTGCCAATCCAGGTCTGGTGAGGCGTTATGCCATTGGTGCAGCCAACGTCACAAATTATGTCGTTCCAGAAAATGGCGCCATGGTGCTAATACCTGATCCAATCTCCATTGGTGAGATTATCAGGCAAGCTTTTTATCAATAATCGTATATTGACATTCCCGCTAAATCCTTGTACACTGAGACTATATTAGGCTATGCGAAACTATAAAAACAGGTGAATACTATGACAACTCAACCAGAAATCCACATCACCAGCGATACTACGCTTCTGCCCACCATACAATCCTGGGAAGTTTTCCTCCAGGACCAGGGACGGTCTCGTTTTACCATCAAAGCCTTCATTGGTGATCTAAACCTGTTTTCCACATTTTTTGCCCCCGATACAACTATTGGCAGTGTCACTGAGCGAGACATCAATCGCTTTCTGGAATGGATGCAAAAAGAGAGGGGCATTCCATGCAGTCCCAAAAGCCTTTCAAGGCGTATCACCTCGATCAAGTCCTTTTTCAGATGGCTGACTCAAACAGGTAGATTATCGATCGATCCTGCTGAAAAAGTGCTTCAGCAAAGCGTAATCAGCCCTCTGCCTCAGGTATTGACTCCTGATGAGGAGTTAAAAGTAATAGAAGCAGCAACTGCCCAACGCAACTCTTCTAAAAAAGATCCCCGTTCTTATGTACTCGTTACCTTGTTGCTTTCCACCGGCATCAAAAAGGGAGAATGCCTGTCTCTCAATATGAACCATCTTGACATGGATGATCCCAAAGACGCCAGTTTTTACGTACGTTATTCTGGAACCGCCAATCGCTACAAGGAACGCAAGATTGATTTACCTCAAGATTGGGTGGAAGTATTCCCGGAATATGTAACAAAATACGCGCCCATTGAGCAGGTTTTTCCATGGTCACCCAGACGTCTTGAATATCTTCTTGAAGATCTCGGACGTGAAGCCGGTTTGGACAAACATCTCTCTTTTGACATGTGCCGCTGGACCAGTGCCATCAATGACTGGCAGTCTGGAATGGATAAAGATCAATTACGCCAGAAACTTGGAATTTCCAAGATTCAATGGCGTGAGATCAGTATGAAATTACGCCAGCTTGCAGGTGAAAGTTAGATCTCATTCGGCGTTTGGAACAAGTTAAAAACCAGGATTTTTTTTGTGTTCGCAGTAATTTTATAGCGATCAGAAATTTGGGTTCCAATTACCCAGACAATATCACCATTCCCATTGCGTAGCAGAGGCCACTTTTTGCGAGCTTTTTCTGGCAGCCCGATATTCGTCCAATAATCTCCCAGTTTCACTGACTTTCCATGTAATCCATAAGGCGTAAATCGGTCTCCCGGTGTATACCCGCTCAAATATAATCCGAACAATAAATCAGCATCAAAAGCTGCCGATGTTCCATCCTTTGTAAAAATTGGCACCTGCTCGGATTCCACACAAGAAATCTTCCAGTTGTTTCCGAGATCCATTTCACTTTCGCTATCAACTACAAAACTCATCGTTATATCTATTTGTGGCCATAGTTCAGCCAGTTTGTCATTCTGTCTGCATATTAGAAGCTCAGTGTGGCGGTTTTTGACCATTTCAATATTTGATAATAAATGCATATGATTCACACGACTTTTCGGATCAAGAAAACTCACTGCCCTTTCAGTAGCTGCAAAATCCAAATCGCGCAGATCAGGTTCAATCATAGAAATGGCTTTGCGCAGCACCTTTCTTAACAAGGCAGGGTGTAAAGCAGATAAACGAGAACTATTGAATAAGACAAAATGCTGTTCTTCTTTGATCACACAAACCTGCCAGGCTTTTTGAGCCTCTTCCTCCAAAAAGGATTGATCTACTGTGATCACATCAGACATGCTGACCAGAAGTTCCATGATCCGCGGATTGTAGGTCATTAATTCAGGCAGCAATTCCTGACGAATACGGTTGCGGAAATACTTGGTATCCTGATTGGATTGATCAAAAGACGGTGAGAGGTTGTTTTCTTGGCAATAAGCCAGAATCTCACCACGGCTAGTTTTAAGAAGCGGTCTTACCAAGGGAATGGTGTCACTCCACATGGGTTGGACAGAAAGCAATTGCATGCCTTTTAGTCCGCTTAACCCTGACCCCCGCAGCAAGTGCATCACCACTGTCTCTGCCTGATCATTGGTATTATGCGCCACCAACACCGCCTGGGCATCGACGGCCTTGGCATGGTCAAACAATGCCGAATAACGATAAAGCCGCGCAGCTTCTTCAATTGAGGTTTTCTTCTTTGCTGCTAAAGCTTTAACATCCCCGGTCTTGATTATGCAATCCACATTTCTTTGCGCACAGAACTCTTCAACAAGTTTGGATTCATCATCCGCTTCGCTGCGTAATTGGTGATTTACATGTAGAACAAACACTTTCATGCCGGACTTAACGAGTAGATCCAACATGCAAAGACTATCCGGACCGCCAGAAATTCCTGCCACTACCGGTTTTAATGGGTCAAGAAGGCATTTATGAATTAACAAATCCGAAAATTGAACGAATTGCATATAAAAATTATAGCATCATAAAAAATCGAATCCAATTGACTTGCCTTGCGCTAAACATTATGCTAGACTTTTGAGGTAAGGGCAAAGGACAGGTTATGACAGAGAAAATCTTGATTGTTGATGATGATGTTGAAACCCTGCGACTGGTGGGACTGATGTTACAGCGCCAGGGGTATCAAATTGTGGCTGCCAATAATGGTACTCAAGCCATTGCCATGGCCAGAGCAGAAGCCCCCGATTTGATCATCCTGGATGTCATGATGCCAGACATGGACGGATATCAGGTCACTACAGAATTACGCAAAGACCCTCAACTCGCCGACACACCCATTTTAATGTTCACTGCTAAAAGCCAGGTGGATGACAAGGTTGCCGGTTATGACGCGGGCGTCGATGATTACCTCACCAAACCTGTTCACCCCGCGGAGCTGATTGCCCACCTAAAGGCATTACTTTCTCGAACACGCGCCAGACAGCCAGCCAAGACCCCTACACCAGTCGCATACACAGTTGGAGTAGTTGGATGTAAAGGTGGCTTGGGATCATCAACCCTTGCCCTTAATCTGGCAGTCAGTTATGCGAAACTTGCCAAAATTGATGTTATTGCCATCGAAGTCAAACCTGGACAGGGAACCTGGGCCTCAGAATTAGGTTTTTCTTCCTCTGATGGATTAAACAACCTGCTTAAACTTAAGCCAAATGAAATCACCCCAGCCCTTGTTGAAAAACAACTTACCGCTACTCCCTTTAGTGTGCGTCTATTGCTAACCTCCAACTTATCCCTGGATATAGATTATGCCGCATTGGGAGAAAAATTACACAGCATCATCCAGGCTGCCAGTCAACTTTCAACTTTTGTGATTCTGGATATTGGTTCCCCCTTCATCCCCGGTTTTGATAAAATCTGCAGCCTTTGTAAGAATATTTTGGTTATCACAGAACCGCAGCAGAGTACAATTAAACGCACAAAAACCCTATACGAGGAATTACGAAATGTTGGTGCTGGCATGGGCCGGATAATTAACCTGGTGCTTTACAACCGTGTGCGCTCAGAAGTTCAACTCACTTCCACACAAGTATCTGAGCTATTGGGAGGCACACCGATTACGATGATGATCCCTCCCGTTCCGGAGCTTGCCTACCAGGTGAGCTTGAATCAATTACCATTGATCAGTATTCAAAGCGACAGTTTGGTTACCCAACAAATCAATCAATTGGCCAGGATTATTCAAACCCAAATTTCCTGATGGATCCAATTAATTCTCTTGACCTGATTCAACGCGCTGCCGAGATGGTTTTGGCCGCGCGTTATTTTGTGGCATTTACAGGTGCGGGTATCTCCACTCCTTCGGGCATCCCCGATTTTCGCGGAGAGAAGAATGGACTCTGGCAACGTTACGATCCCATGCAAGTGGCGTCCCGAAGTGCGTTTTTTCATTCGCCAGATCTCTTCTTTGATTGGTTCAGGCCTTTGTTTATGACTTCATGGAAAGCACAGCCTAACCCGGCTCATCTTTGTCTTGCAACCTTAGAAAAACAAGGGCTGCTTAAATCGGTGATCACTCAAAATATAGATGGTTTGCATCAAAAAGCAGGGTCCTCTAGGGTACTCGAACTTCACGGCACTGCTTTATCCTTTTTGTGTTCGAATTGTAGAAAAAGTTATTCCGCACAAGTTGTTTTTAATCAATTCACAGTTGGCAATGCAATTCCTCATTGCACCGAATGTGAGGCTATTTTAAAACCTGATGTTGTACTCTTTGAAGAAGGATTACCTCAAACCATTTGGGAAGAAGCTGAAAATGAGGCTTTCAAAGCGGACCTCATGCTGGTGATTGGCTCATCCCTTGAAGTTTATCCTGCAAACTCAATCCCTCAAACTGCAATAAGTCACGGTTGCAAGTTGATTATCAACAACCTGTCTCACACACCAATGGATTCACTGGCAGAACTGCGAATTCCGATGGACGCCGCGGAGTTTTTTCCCTATTTAATTGACCAACTTTTGAAATAGGTGTTGCCTAAGACGAACGCGCCCCCCGCCTTCCAAATTGCCTCTCCAAAAGGTCCACCGAAAGATGGATCATGGTTGGCCGGCCGTGTGGGCAGGTGCGCGGAGAATCACATTTTTCAAGGTCTGCCAACAGCGCGGATTGTTCCTGAGCAGATAGCGTTTGTCCACCTTTGACAGCCATTCTTTTACAGATACGCGCGATCAGTCTATCAGCCAACAACCCTTGCAGAGGGGATTCATCTTCTTCAAAATCTTCAACAATGCAACGTAAAGCGGTTTGTGCATTCCCATTTACAAACAATGTTGGGATGGCAGAAATCCGAAAAGTATTCAGTCCAAATTCTTCGACTACAAAGCCGTGCTGGTTCAATATTTCTATGCTTTCAGAGATCAACCGGGAAGATTGGGGTGAAAATTGAACGACTTCAGGATGCAGTAGAGCCTGTGAAGTAATCTCACTTGTATGATGAGACATTTTCTCAAACAAGATGCGTTCATGCGCGGCATGTTGGTCGATCAAGTAAAGCCCATCTGGTCCTTCTGCCACCAGATAGGTAGCACCTATTTGCCCAACCAACCTCAACAAAGGAATTCGAGACGGTTCATGAGATTCACTTTGTTCTGCTGAATTCTCAACACCTTGAAGACTATCAACAGAAACTATGCTGGTGTCAGTTAGTTTTTCTTCATCCCAATTTAATCTGGCATTCGTCCAGGCTGCATCAGGCTGACGGTTGGTAGTGTTTGTTTGCCATTGTGAAGGATTCAACTGCGGTACTGGTGAATAAGCGAGCAAAGCCCGTTTCACTGCTCTTTGCACCATAGAAAAAAGGACATCCGGCTGTTTGAATCTCACTTCTGCTTTCGCAGGATGGACATTCACGTCCACTTCTTCAGGCGCAAGCTCAATGTTCAATAAGGAAATCGGATAACGTCCCACCATCAGATATGTTTGATAGGCTCTCACCAAAGCAGAAGCCAATCCAATATCCTGAATCCAACGTCCGTTGACGAAAAAGGTGATTTCCTTACGATTTGACCGTGTAACAGAAATCGGGCTGATATAACCCGTTATTTTTATATCTTCATCCTCAAAGACAACTTCAAGGAGGCTTTTGGCTAGATCAAACCCATATAGTTGAGCCAGGATTTCACGTCGATCCCCATTCCCTGTGCTGCGAAAAGTTTGCTTGCCGTCCATCTCAAGCTGCATTGCCAGGTGTGGATATGCCAGTGCGTAACGGGTCACTAACGTTTCAATTTGCTGCCGTTCAGTCTGATCGCTTTTTAGAAATTTTAATCGGGCGGGAGTGTTATAAAACAAGTCATTAACCGAAATAACCGATCCGTTTGGCACTCCGGTAGTTTCGATGGAAACAATTTTTCCACCTTCAACCACGATTTTCGAACCGCTGGTTTCATCGGCACTGTGAGAAGTCATTATCATCCGCGAAACGGATCCCATGGAGGCAAGAGCTTCTCCCCTGAAACCCAGGGTGCGGATATGAAATAGATCTTCAGCACTCTCCAGTTTACTGGTTGCGTGGCGAGTGACTGCTAATTCAAGTTCACTCCTAATGATACCTTTACCATCGTCAGATACTTCGATCAAACGTTTGCCGGCCTCCAATACACGGATGCCAATCCGCGTGGCACCAGCATCAATGGCATTTTCAAGCAGCTCTTTAACGACAGATGAAGCCCTTTCCACAACCTCGCCAGCGGCGATTTGTGAGGCAACTTCATCAGGTAATATTCTTATTGGCATGAGCCAATTATAATAGATAACCATTCTGCAAAATATCTGCACTTTTCGCTAATTCAAAACTAATTATTCGAGGGTATACTACAAACCATGTGTTTTGAAACTATTTTCTTTGATCTGGATGACACTCTGTATTTGCCCACTTCTGGCATTTGGGAAGCTATTGGCGACCGTATGGTTCAGTATATGGTCTCCAAATTGGATATTCCTCAGATTTCCGCTCCCAACGAACGAGAAAGGCTATTCCATACTCACGGCACAACCATGCGTGGGTTGGTGGCTGAATATCATATTAACGAAGCAGATTTTCTGGAATTTGTCCATGATATCCCCATCGATCAATACCTTTCAAAAGATGTGTTTTTACGATCGATGCTTGAGCAATATAAACAGCGCAAAGTGATCTTCACTAACGCGGATACCGGCCACGCCAATCGAGTCTTAAATGCCCTTGGAATTCAAGACCTGTTTGAACAAATCATCGATATTCGTTCGATGAGACCCTGGTGCAAACCACAGGTTGAAGCTTTCGCCAAAGCCATTGAATTGACCGGGGTTAGCGATCCAACAAATTGTGTGATGATTGATGATGCCTTGCGTAACCTGGTTACAGCTCATGATTTCGGTTTATACACTATCCATGTCGGTGCGCAAGAACTCACCGAACCAGTAGATGCCGCTGTACTGTCTTTGGATGACCTTCCGCTGGTTTTGCCGTTTAATTGATGATATATCCAAGGTTAAGAAAAAAGTATCTTTCCTGGAGTTACGGAATCAAAAAAGAATAAAATAAGACTAATGGTTTGAGTTAGGAGAAAAATGGATAACAAACATACCGGAAGAAACGTCATCCTGGTTTTTGTAGCAATAGTTCTTTTGTCCGGCACATTTTCAGGTGGCGTTTTAGTCGGTTGGATGCTGCCGAGTCAAACGGCTCTTGAATCAGCGTCAGCTACCGATACACCTTCATCTGGTGAAGATCAAAAAAAGGCATTGGATGTATTGTTTGCTCCCTTCTGGGAAACCTGGCAGTATGTTCACGATCAATTCGTTGATCAACCGGTAGATGATACCAAACTGGTACAGGGTGCCATCAAAGGCATGTTGGAATCGTTAGGTGATAAACATACAGGATATATGGATCCTGACACTTATAAACAAGTCACTGCCCCTCTTGATGGTTCATATGAAGGTATAGGCGCATCAGTGGATACTACTGGTGACTTACTAACCATTATCAGTGCCATGCCGGGAAGCCCAGCCGAAGCTGCTTTACTTATGCCTGGCGATCAAGTAATTAAAGTTGATGGTGTGGATATTACCAAAGAAGATCCAAATATTGTACTGAAATCAGTTAAAGGGCCTGCAGGGACGCCAGTAACTCTTACTATTAAACGTCCTGGTGCGGAGGATCCTTTTGATGTGACCATTATCCGCCAAAAGATTGAGCTAAGCAGTGTTACAAGTGAACTGAAAGAAGGCAATATTGCCTATGTCAGAATTTCTACTTTTGGTGAAACGACCACCACCGAACTCAAAACCGCCCTTAAAACTCTTTTGGCACAAAAACCGGATGGATTGATCCTTGACCTGCGCTACAATAGCGGTGGTTATCTCACCACTGCCATTGAAGTTATTTCACAATTCATTCCAAGCGGTGTTTTGATGTACGAACAGGAGCAAAACGGTGAAGAAACCACCTATTCTGCCGAACCAGGTGGTCTTGCAACTGAAATCCCGATGGTTGTGCTGGTTAATGAAGGTTCTGCATCTGCATCTGAGATCACAGCAGGAGCTATTCAAGATTTTAGCCGCGGTATTATCGTTGGTGTTACAACATATGGTAAAGGTTCCGTGCAAAACTGGATTCCACTTGATAACGACCAAGGCGCAGTACGCATTACCGTTGCTCGTTGGTTGACACCGAAACATCGTCAAATTAATGAAACCGGATTGACCCCTGATGTGATTGTTGAACTCACCCAGGCAGATGTGGATGCCGAAATTGACACCCAATTAAATAAAGCCATTGAAATCCTTCGTCAAGCAGAGTAAAGTATGATATGATTGGCAGGATTAATTAATAAGTTAGTAAAGATAAATTGACAGTACTTCCGGCAGAGTGTATAATCACCCTTCGCTGATAAATGAAATTGGAGAAACCCTTATGGATATGAGTGTTGTGGCGGATACAAACCGCACAATCGAACCAAAAATGCAATTTTCTGGAAAGGTAATAAAAACGCGCCTGGCTGGCGCCGTGATCGATATCGGCGTTGGAAAACCGGCGGTTCTACACATATCACAGGTCGTGGCACCAGAGGGCGTTCAGATCAAACGCATTGAAGATGTCCTCAAAGAAGGTGAAATGATCGAGGTGTGGGTAAAAAAGGTGGCACGAAAAGACGACGAAGAACGCATCGAATTAACCATGATGCGTCCCCTGGATCTCGAATGGCGTGAAATTAAAATCGGTACAACAGTCAAGGGCAAAGTGGTTCGCCTTGAAAAATTTGGTGCCTTTGTAGAAATTGGTGCTGAACGTCCCGGTTTGGTTCATATAAGTGAGATGGCTCACGGTTATGTCAAAGTCCCTGGCGATGTGGTCAAAGAAGGCGATGAAATTGAAGCCCAGGTGATCGAAGTCAACCGCCGCAAGAAACAGATCAAGTTGAGCATGAAAGCGCTTCAACCTGTTCCTGAAGTTGTGGAAGAGAAAGCAAAACCAACTGCCAAGCAAAATCCTGCTCGTTTTGCAGCCGACCCCAATCGTGAAAAGAAACCGGCTCGCAAACCTCGCCGTCGTACTGAAGAAGATAACACTGCTTTGTTGAATTCTTTCAATGAAACCAATGAACCGGAACCCACGGTTATGGAAATGGCCATGAAAGCCGCAATGGAAAAGGCTAAAGATCGAAAGAAAAAGCAGGACTCCCACAAGGATAAAGCGGGAATCAAAGAACAAGAAGATATCCTCTCCCGCACCCTTGAGAACAAACTCGAAACCAAGTAGAAACCTTAAAAAACCATCCCTAAAATCGGATGGTTTTTCATGTTTTTATGTGAAAGATAAGATAAACTGACCGAGAGGTCGAAAATGATGTGTGATCTACATGACTGACTATTGTGTAATACAATTTAGTGACCAATGATCATCTCGCCTGGAGGTGCTGTTCAACAGCCCTCCTCGCTTTTTAATTCTTTATTCAGATACTGAGAGGAGTGTCCATGCCCACCAAATATATCTTCTTTACAGGCGGAGTTGTCAGTTCAGTCGGCAAAGGAGTTACCGCTGCAGCAGTTGGAAGACTTCTAAAACAACGTGGATTTTCTGTTGCTGTTCAAAAATTGGATCCTTACATCAATGTTGATCCCGGCACAATGAGCCCCTATCAACATGGAGAAGTATTTGTGCTTGATGACGGTGCTGAAACTGACCTTGATCTTGGCCACTACGAACGGTTAATTGACGTCAGGCTTAATAAAACCTGCAACATTACCTCCGGCCAGGTTTACGCGGATGTCATCGCCAAGGAACGCCGAGGTGATTATCTCGGTGGCACCATCCAGGTTATTCCGCACATCACCAATGAGATCAAGCGCCGCATCGGCCTGGTCTCTAAAATGACTGGCGCTGAGATCGTTCTGGTCGAAGTAGGCGGTACGGTTGGTGATATCGAAAGTCTTCCATTTCTTGAAGCGCTGCGCCAATTACGCACTGACATGGGACGTGAAAATACACTTTACATCCACGTCACCTGGTTGCCTTATATTGGAGCAACTGAAGAATTAAAAACCAAACCCACACAACACTCGGTACGCGAACTGCGCTCAATCGGTATCGCGCCGGATATGATTGTGGCTCGCAGCGACACCCCTATAGAAGATGTGTTGTGTGAGAAAATTGCTCAATTTTGTGATGTTGAAAAACGAGCCGTTATCCCGATGGTCACTGCACCGATCCTTTATGAGATTCCGCTGCTGTTGGAACAAGCGCATGTCGGCGATTTTATCTTGGAACGCCTCAACCTTACTTCTGTAAAAACTCCCAATTGGAATGCCTGGCAACGTCTGGTGGTAGAAACCAAACGTGAAAAACGCTCGGTATCAATAGCCCTGGTGGGCAAGTATGTTGAACTTCACGATGCCTATATCAGTGTGCGTGAATCCCTAAAGCATGCCGCTCTTGCGCTCGGTGTTGAATTGGATTTGAAATGGATCCATTCTGTGGATATCGAAAAAGGTACCAATACCGATAAACTGGAAGATGTTTTTGGAATTGTAGTTCCGGGTGGATTTGGCAGTCGAGGTATCGAAGGCAAGATCCTGGCTGCTCATTATGCCCGCCTCAACAAAGTACCGTATCTTGGTTTATGCCTGGGTATGCAGTTGATGGTTGTTGATTTTGGTCGTGAAGTGTTGGGAACAGATAACGTGAATTCATCCGAATTTGACCGCACCACTCAACACCCCGTTATTGACCTGATGCTTGAACAACAGGATGTTACCGATATGGGTGGCACCATGCGTCTGGGGTTGTATCCATGCAACCTGCAGCCGGGTACTATTGCCCGAAAAGCCTACGGCGTCGATAAAGTGGATGAACGCCACCGTCACCGGTTTGAATTCAACAACACATACCGCCAACAATTTGCTGAAAAGGGCATGAAATTTTCAGGACTCTCTCCCAACGGTAATCTGGTGGAGATTGCAGAATTGGAAAATCATCCCTTTATGTTGGGAACCCAATTCCATCCTGAGTTTCTCTCACGGCCAACACGTCCACATCCGTTGTTTGTGCAGTTCATCCGCGCTGCTTGTGAAAAAGCTGGCATTCCAACCGAAGAACCGCCGCTCTCATTTGACGAATAAACTAAGATATTTTGTATTATACTTAATTCGTTATGCAATCAATCATGGCAGCAAA
>PNNU01000038.1 GCA_013824385.1 Anaerolinea sp. | reverse complement strand
AATTATGAAGTGATTTGCGGCTTGATGGATCGTGTACCTCGTTTTTATCTTGATGAGTAAAGCAGGAACAACTGATGCCTTCAACGCAGCAAAAAAAATGGTGGGTTTATCCCGTTATTCCTCCCGAAATTGACATTCAATTTCAGGACTTTCCTAAATATATACGGCAGATTCTGTTTAACCGTGGAATCGCGGATGTGGAAGCTGCATCCAATTATCTCAACGCTTCCGCTCCAATCCACGATCCATTTTTGCTGCTGGATATGGATAGAACTGTTGACCGCCTGCTCCAGGCGATTGATCAGCACGAGGGCATTGTTGTCTACGGTGATTATGATGTAGACGGAGTTTCCGCCACTGCCTTGATGGTGCAGGTGCTGCAAAAGTTGGACGCTAACGTTTTCCGCTTCATTCCCAACCGGTTTGACGAAGGGTACGGCCTCAACAATGAATCAATCAGCATGCTGGCGGATTCAGGGGCGAAGGTAATCCTTACCGTGGATTGCGGCATCCGTTCGCCGCGAGAAGCTGACCATGCCAAGTTGCAGGGGATTGACCTGATCATCAGCGACCATCACCATCCCAAGGATGATCTGCCTCAAGCTTACGCCATAGTGTGTCCAAAACGGGAGGGTGATCCCTTTCCGTATAAGGACTTGGCCGGTGTCGGACTTGCTTACAAGATCGCCCAGGCTTTGTTCCTACGGCGTTCGGCAGGGGATTGGACTGCGGATGACTTTTTGGATTTGGTCGCACTCGGTACGGTGGCAGATATTGTTCCGCTCACCGGTGAGAACCGAACCCTGGTAAGACGGGGAATCAACCAGATCAGAATGGGAAACCGTATTGGCATCAAGGCACTGGCGGGAGCCGCTGCCAAAGAAGTCAATCGCATCACAGCCACTGATATCGGGTTCATCCTCGGACCGCGATTAAACGCGGCTGGCAGGATGGATTCCGCTTTAAAAGCCTACGATATATTGGTTACCGACTCCATCGCCAAGGCTGGTTTACTGGCCCAGGAATTGGACAACCAGAATAATGAACGGCAGAAGGCGACCAAAGCTGCCCAGGATTGTGCTAAAGACAGCATCGGTGAAGATTCCAACCTAAATTTGATTCCTGCTTTTTTCAAAGTACCCAGCGAAGATGAACCGAATGTCAGAACAAATGGCTATCTACCGGGTGAAGATATATATCCCGGCATTGTTGGGTTGGTGGCTGCAAAATTGACAGAGTATTATTACCGTCCTGCCATTGCCGGCGTGGTCGAAAAAGACTACTGCCGGGCTTCCTGCCGCAGCATCCCCGAGTTTCATATTACCGAAGCCTTGGACGAGTGTTCTGATCTGTTGGTAAGGCACGGCGGACACGCCATGGCAGCTGGTTTCACAGTCAAGATTGAAAACCTGTCTGAACTGGTGACGAAATTATCCGGGATTGCCGATCGGCAACTCGGGCAGCAAGAATTAAAACAAATGATCAGAGTAGATTGTGAAGTACCTGTGGGGGAGATTACCCCAGGAATTTATCGCGATCTTGAGTCTTTGCAGCCTACGGGCATGAGCAATCCTTCCGCGGCGTTTGTGGCCAGGAATGTGAAATTCTCGGATATGAAAACAATGGGCAAGGAATCAACCCATTTGAGATGTGTGATAGAAGGTTCTCCCATCAATCAAGCTGTGGCCTTCAACCAGGCGCATTGGTATAACGTCTGGAAGGATTCCAAATCACGCTTTGATATTGTTTATTCCATCGAGATCAACCGATATTTTGAGAAAGAAACCCAACAGATCAACATTCGGGATATGCACCCTTCAGAATGATCTGACCATTAATCAATGAAAAAACCTTCCCGCATCAAGGCAATATTACTGGCTGTACTGGTGACGATCATCTGGTCCACCTCATGGGTGTTAATCAAGATTGGTCTGGATGATATTCCAGCCATGACATTTGCCGGTTTGAGGTATATGCTGGCGTCCTTGTTGTTTTTTCCGCTTTTGTTGAAGAAAGACATCAGAGACCAGATCAAGCGTTTAACCGGGCGACATTGGGTTGCAATGGTGGCGCTTGGGGTTGTACTCTATACTGTTGGCCAGGGTGGACAGTATCTCGGCTTGGCTTATCTGCCTTCTGTAACAGTCAGCCTAATCTTAAATCTTAGCGCCTTGTTTGTCGCGATCGTATCAAGCATCACGATCAAAGAAAAATTGAACTGGCTGCAGTGGATTGGCGTGCTGCTCAACCTGGCCGGAGTAGTCATTTACTTCAACCCTGCCAGCAATCACTTGCAAGGCCATTGGCTTGGCTGGTTTTTTGCTGTGCTTTGTCTTCTCGGTAATTCAGTAGGTTCAATCATTGGCCGCGAAGTTAACCGCAAGGCCAGCATTCATCCCATCATTATTACAGGCATCAGCATGACCATCGGGTCGGTGTTGATGCTGGCGACCGGCATTCTCTGGCAGGGAATGCCCGCGTTATCTTCACAAAGTATTTGGATTATTGTGATACTTGCGGTGATCAACACGGCGGTCTGTTTTACGATCTGGAATTATACGCAGCAAACCCTTCTCGCCACTGAAACGACCATTCTGAATAACACCATGCTGGTGTACGTGTCCATCCTGGCCTGGATCTTTTTGGGCGAGAAACAAAGTCCACTTGGGATCATTGGCCTGATACTGGCGCTGGCTGGAGCTATGTTGGTGCAAATCCAATTGAAGAAACAGCCCAAACCCTTCTGACCTGACATGCTATAATTATTTTTATCCGAACAGTTTATTGGTATACGGGAGGGTTCCAAATTATGAGTGATCAATCCGCCACAATACCGCAGATACGCCCTGCAAAAACGACAAACCCCTTACCCGGTGTGTTTACTCCGCTTCCTATTAACAAAGTGGAAGATACAGGTCTAGGCTTATTGTGGCTTCAAGATTTAGCCTTAAAAATTATCTATTTTCAAGGCTATTTGACCGGATTAAAAATTGCTGAAGCGCTGGCTTTACCTTTTGCTGGTATAGTAGATCAAATTCTGGAAGGCTTGAAGCGCGATAAAATGATTGAAGTGCGTTCCTCTCAAATGGGATTGGGAGAAAGCGCTTATTTGTATGCTATTACAGGGGCAGGCATCATCCGAGCACGAGAAGCGTTGGATCGCTGCCAATATGCCGGTCCGGCTCCTGTACCGCTCGAAGTTTACAATGATGCGATCCGTCATCAAAGCCGTGAACGCGTTCAAGTTAATAACCGAAATATGCACCAGGTTTTAGGCGACCTAACTTTTGGTGAAAGCACCTTTCAAAAACTTGGACCAGCAGTCAATTCAGGTACATCCATTTTTATCTATGGGGCACCCGGCAACGGCAAGACCAGTGTGGCACGCGCCATAGGTAACCTGATTCTTGCGCAGACCATCTATATTCCATATTCACTATTTAGTGACGGTCAAGTAATCACATTATTTGATTCGACCAACCATAAACTGGCTCCTGAAGAAGATTCAACCGCTCAAAACAACCGTGGCGGTATGCGCAAGGATGTCCGCTGGGTGAAGATTTGCAGACCCTTCATCATGGTTGGCGGTGAATTAACTTTAGCCGGTCTTGATCTTGTTTTTAACGATACGCTTAAATTTTATGAAGCGCCCATTCAAGTAAAAGCAAATGGCGGCATTTTGCTCATCGATGATTTTGGCAGACAACAGGTGAGACCCCGCGATCTCTTGAATCGTTGGATCGTACCTTTGGAAAATCGCATTGATTATATGTCATTGCATACCGGCCGAAAAATCGAAGTGCCTTTTGATGTATTGGTGATTTTTTCCACCAATCTTCCACCGCGCGATCTGGTGGATGAGGCTTTTTTGCGGCGTCTGCGGCACAAGATTGAGATTGTCGATCCCAGTTATGAAGAATACCGGGATATATTTAAAAAAGTCGCCACAGCCAAGAATATTCATTATTCTGATGAAGTGTTGGCTTATCTTTTACAGGAATGGTATATCAAACCAGCAAGAAAATTACGGGCTTCGCATCCGCGCGATTTATGCGATCAGATTTTGGATATTGCCCATTATTTGGCAGTCGAACCGGTCATGTCAAAAGAAATGATTGACAAGGCGGCTGAATCCTATTTTGTCGAGTTGTGAAATGTTTAAAAACTATACCAATACAGTAATTTTTGCTCATAGGGGAGCGTGTGCACTCGCTCCTGAAAATACGATTTCTTCCTTTGAGCTGGCCGTGAAGCATCAAGCAGATGCTGTTGAATTGGATGCCAAACTATCCAAAGACGGTGTGGTCATGGTGATTCATGATCCAACGCTTGAGCGTACCACCAACGGTACTGGTAAGGTGAATGAGCATACCCTGGCTGAGTTGAAAACCCTGGACGCTGGATCAAAATTTAACTCCAATTATGCCGGCGAGAAAATCCCCACTCTGGAAGAAGTATTTGAAGCTGTGGGCAAAAAAGTGCTGGTCAATGTTGAATTGACTAACTATAGTTCACCCAATGATGATCTCATCGCAAAAGTTGCTGAAGTTGTTAAGCGGCAGAACATGCAAGAGCGGGTTTTGTTTTCATCCTTCATTCCAAAAAACCTAAAGATGATGAAAGAACTTTTGCCCGATTCACCGGTGGCATTACTTTGCCTGGGAGGTCTTGGGGGAATGTTATCAAGAAGTGTTTTCCTGACTCATGTCTCTCCGGCTATCATCCACCCGTACCTCGCCGATGTGGAACCACTCTATGTGCGTATGGAACACCGGCGGCATCGCCGGGTGCATGTGTGGACGGTAAACGCAGATCAAGATATCAAGCACATGTTGGCAATGCACGTAGACGGTATTTTTACCGATGATCCGCAAAAAGCCAGAAAAATAATGGCTACTTCTTAAAGTTAGCAACAATTGAATTCATGGAAAACCCAAGAATGTGGATTGTGATTCAGTTAATCCATTTTGGTCAGGAATAGGTGTAATGAGTAAAGTAATCAGAATGAGCGTCATTTTTCTGCTGGTACTCAGCTTTGTAATCCCGCAAGGCATCTCAAATGCTGCACCGCAGTCACAAGAATTGGATGCGCGGGTGAAGGCTTCAACAATCCTGGCAAAGATGAGTCCGGCTGAAAAAGTTGGTCAATTATTTCTGGTTACATTTAATGGAACAGCAACAGATCAAAACAGTAATATTTTCAAATTGATCACCCAGCAGCACGTTGGGGGAGTGGTGCTGCGAGCAGACAACGATAATTTTGTCGGGCCTGAAGACACTATCTCGGCAGCACACACGATGATCAAAGCCTTACAGCAAACAAATTGGGATTACACACAGGTTGGAAGCACCATTCCTGCAGTCGCAGATTCAAACCCAATTAACTACGTCCCTTTACTGATCGGGCTCTCTCAAGAAGGGGATCTTGCTCCCTTTGATCAACTAATCAACGGCATGACGGCCTTACCCAACGAAATGGCTATCGGGGCGACCTGGAAACCCGAGAATGCTGGAACGGTCGGCACGATCCTTGGTGAGGAATTAAGTGCCTTAGGGGTCAACCTGCTGTTTGGTCCCTCATTGGATGTTTTGGATGTCGTTAAAAATGACACAAGCGAAGACCTGGGTGTACGCACTTTTGGCGGCGACCCTTACTGGGTCGCTGAAATGGGGCAGGCATACATAAAGGGTGTGCATGAAGGTAGCAATAACAAGATCGCAGTAATTGCCACACATTTTCCAGGAAGCGGTGGATCAGACCGGCAGCCTGAAGATGAAGTTGCTACAGTGAGGAAATCACTGGAACAATTAAAACAAATTGAACTAGCCCCATTTTTTGCTGTGACCAGGCAAAATGATAATCCGGCAGAAGTGACTGATGGATTATTGCTTTCTCATATCCGCTACCAAGGCTTTCAAGGAAATATCAGAGCAACCACGCGACCGGTTTCATTTGATTCCACTGCGCTGGGTCAAATCATGGGGCTTCCAGAATTCTCTACCTGGCAGCAAAATGGCGGTATCATCGTTAGTGATGATCTTGGCAGTACGGCTGTGCGTAAGTTCTTTGACCCAATGAATACAGGTTTTGATGCCCGACAGGTCATTAAAAGCGCCTTGCTGGCTGGTAATGATTTGCTCTACACAGGCAACATTTTAGCGACTGGTGACACGGATACATATACCACAATTGTCAGGACTCATGATTTCTTTGTACTAAAATACACAGAAGATTCGGCGTTTCAACAGCGTGTTGATGAAGCCGTTCTACGGGTCTTAACCCTTAAGTATGAGTTATATCCAAACTTTAACATATCAAACATTAATACTCCTTCTGAAAACCTGGATTCGATCGGAACATCCGAAGGAAAGGTTTTTGAAATCGCCAGACAATCCATCACTTTGGTCAGTCCAGACCTCTCAGATATGGATAGTGTCTTACCTGAACCTCCTCAAAGCAATGAAAGGGTTGTGTTTATTTCGGATACGATAGCCCAACAGCAATGCAGCACTTGTATGAATCAAAGCATCTCCCTGGCAGAAAAGTTCCGTGCGGCTGTTGAAAAATTATACGGTCCTCTCGCAGGTGAACAAGTCGAGAGTTACCGTTTATCCGCGTATACTTTCGAAAATCTACTGCAATTATTAGACAACAATAACCCACCTGAAAACCTCAAAAACGATATTCAGACTGCAGGTTGGTTGGTTATCTCTTTTACAGATTTTCAAAAAAGTTCTGACGCCTCAATCATTTTTCACCGTTTTTTTTCTGAACAACCCGAGTTGACGAGAAACAAGAAAATCATCGGGTTCGCATTCAATGCCCCATATTTTTTGGATGCCACGGATATTTCCAAGTTCACAGCTTACTATGCTGTCTACAGTAAAATCCCAGTTTACGTGGATGTAGCTGCCAGAATGCTTTTCCAGGAAATTGTTCCATCAGGCATACTGCCGGTCTCGTTAACCAGCATCGGGTACGATTTGATCGCAGCCACGACGCCTAGTCCAGACCAGATTATCCCCTTAATGGTGGAAAAACCAGAAGAGGAAGTAGGGTCCACAGAAACACCAGTCAGTTCAACTGAACCGCCGCTAACCTACAAGGTGGGTGATACCATTCCGCTGCGGACTGGAGTGATTGTAGATCATAACGGTAATCCGGTTCCGGATGGTACGATTGTTCGATTCCTGATTGATACAAAATCAACCAGTGGTTCTATTGAACAAATCGAAGCACAAACCACCAATGGGATTGCCAGAACCACTTATCGAATTCAAAATTTAGGAATATTTAACATACGGGTCACGGCTGAGCCGGCACAAATCTCACAGATACTTAACCTGGAGATAACCGATGCAGGTGGTCAAATCACATCGTTTGAACCGACGATTGCACCAACAGGAATGGCAACCGCCACAGTATCTATGGATTTGCTTGCGACACCCGAAAGCGAAAAGTTATCGAATCATCAACAAGGCATGCCCTCCGCCGGGGATTGGCTCCTTACAACTATTATTATTTTTTCAATAGCCTCTATATTATATTGGTGGGGCTGGCGAAAACAAAAATACTCCTGGAATCCCCGCATCCCGTTTGCGTCAATTCTTGGCGGCTATGTGGTCTATTTCTATTTTGTGATTGGCTTACCGGGTGCTGTCAATGGAATTATGAATACCGGCAGCGGGTTGATTTTGCTCGGTGTATTATTTGGCTGTCTGGTTGGCGGAGGGATTGGCTATCTGTGGTACTTTTTAGAACGCAGCAAAAAAGTCTAGAAAGATGGTCTTAGCAAGGTAAGAACAAGCGCCAAAAGCGCAATTCCAACTGTTCCTAATAATGTGGTTAATTCAGCCCTGCTTTGTAAAAAGCGAGGTTTGGATTGAAGATGAATGCCCGATGGAATGGTGACCGGCCGACTGCCGATCAACGCATCTCTAAACTCATCCACAGACCCCGGCCTGTCATCAGGATGCAAGCTCATAGCCCAGAAAATGGCTTTCTCAGTGCGTATCGAAACGCTGGGGTTTAGAGGACGGATGGAAGTAAGCACTGCGGGATTAATGAAACGCTGGCGAGCATCCGCGGGGGCTTTACCGGTCAACAAGTGATAAAGGGTGGCTCCAAACGCGTAAATGTCGCTGCGTACATCTGTGTGCCCAATATCTCCGCCGTATTGTTCAAGAGGAGTGTAGAGCGCCGTCCCCTGGCCTTGCAGGATCGTGATGGTGATCTCACCTGGGGCCAACACCTTGACCAGCCCAAAATCAACCAGCTTTAATACCCCATTCGGTGTGAGTTTGAGGTTGCCTGGTTTGATGTCTCGATGAACTATGGGCGGATTCTGGTGGTGAAGGTAGACTAAGGCGTCAGCAAGTTGATTTGACCAATTAAGCACTTCGCCTTCAGATAAGAAGGTATCTTTTTCTTTTGTTTCAACCATCAAGGTTCGCAAATCTTTACCCGGCACAAAATCCATCACCAGATAATCACGTTGACCGATGGAGAAGAAATCAGAGACTTTAGGCATATTGGGATGATCAAGGCGGGCTAAAACAGTGGCTTCTCGCAGGAACTGATCACGGGCTTCTTTGATGAGATTGCCAGACAAAGTTTTATCGTGTTCCACTTCTTTCAAGGCGCATTGACGACCTTCAAGGCGAAGATCATCAGTCAGGTAGATAGAACCCATGCCACCCTGGCCGATGATCCGGCGGATGCGATATCTACCTCGTAATGTGTCACCTGCTTTCAGCGGGATCGGCATTTTTGTCCTTTTTTGCCTCAAAATGGAGTAGCGTAAAATGAAATTATGTACTATTATACCTGATGAGGTATCTGAATAAGCAATGATCAAACAATCTGCAACTTCAATTATGGATCGATCAGATCCACAATTACGGCAGAACGAATGCCCTGTAGTGGTCGCCATTCAAGGACCGCTGGATGGTCGACGTTGGGAAATTCAGGATGAGTTGATTATTGGCCGGGGAGAGGATTGCCAAATCCAGATTGATGACCGGCAGGTCTCACGCCATCACGCCAGGATTCGTTCGGTAGACGGGAAAATCTTATTGGAAGATCTTGCCAGCAAAAATGGCACCTTTCTGGCAGGCAAATTAATCACCGATTTGGTTCCACTAACAGACGCCTCTTTATTTCAAATTGCCATCATCTATAAATTTGTTTTTTATTGTTCTGATGCGACCATGCCCATGGAAGACTTGATTCCACCTCTATCAGGGGGTGAAAATCGGGTAGTGGTTGACGAAAAATCAAGGAGAGTCTGGGTGCAAGGCAAAGAACTGACCCCGGCGCTTTCCGCACCACAATTCCGTTTATTGGGTGAATTGGTTTCACATGCCGGCAGAGTAATTCCGCGAAATGAACTCATCCACTCCATTTGGGCGGATGAAGAAGCCGAAGGAGTATCCGAACAGGCACTGGATGCCTTGATTCGGCGTTTGCGCGATCGTTTGGTAGACATTGATCCCCATCACAATTACATTGTTACCGTCCGCGGACACGGCCTAAGGTTCTGCGAAAAAGAATAAACAATAAAGTCACACATGTGAACTAAATGCATGAATCGGAATTCTTTTAAAGAATTCCGATTCATGCAATAAAGAATGTTATTCGAGAAATTTGTTACTTCTTTAGATTCTTTTCCATGTTGAAGCGTAAGGCCAACTTGTAAACTGCGCGCAATGAATCCACCAATTCGGGAGATTGTTTACGTGCTTCACCTTCGGAAATAATAGCATTAATAGCGGCCAAAAGTTGGTCATTGACCATGTCGCTTTTTTCTTCAAGGATTTTTTGCCGGGCGGCATCATCCTTGGTTTCAAGCAGGCTCTGGATCAGTTCAATCTCGGGGGGAGGTGCGCTCTCTTTTTCGACGATGGAGATCACTTTTTGGATCTTTTCGATACGTTCCATATCGCCTTTTTGGTGGGCGAGTTCAAATTCTGATTGCAGTGCCTGGGTAAAGAATTCATCCATTTCAGGCAGATGTTTTTTGACGCCTTCTTCAAGATTGGGTTCAGCCAGGATTGCATAGAGCAGTTTGGCGCCTTCACCAAGTCTTTTTTGCAGTTCATTGTCAATTTCACGAGTGATGTTTAATAATTTATCACGCAGATCAATGAGAGGTTGTTTTTTCTCACCTGCTTCTGCATCAATTTTTTCACTCAACAACTGGAAGAATTGGTAATCCAATCCGTTGCGGGCAAGGCTGACAATGGTGGTGAGACTGCTGTCAGATTTTAAGCTGATTAAAGTATCCAGTAGGATTTCACGCGTCAAACCATTTTTGCTGGCATCTTGCAGGGTTTTCAATGCTGTCTGAGTTTCCTGGCTTTGGGCAAGCAGGGTTTTTCCAACTTCGGTTTCATTGAGCAGCTGCATCTGAATTTCGTTGAGCAGCTGAGCGGATTTTTCATCCCCTTGCATGGAAGCGGATTCGATCAATGTAGAGAGGATGGCAAAGAAAGCGCCATCGACGAGTGCATTTTCTTGGACGATGATGGTGGAGCGATCTTCGGGTTTGGGTGTGGTTAACAAACGCTGGATCAACCCAACCCGTTTTTGTTGAGCTTCGATCATTTCCTTGGTTATGCCGTCAGCTTCAAGTACTCTGTCGAGCAGTGTTTGGTAGGTGAACATGGTTTGCGGTTGAAATAAGTATCCTTTACGTTTTTCAGCCGGCAAAGAATTTACCACCTGGTTGATCAATGGGCCGATCTGTTTTTCCTGTTCATTAACGGGCAAACCCAATTCTGGTGGGAAGAAGGTTAATAATAATTCTTTGGAGGGGTCATGATAAACGATCGGGGTGTTCATCATGCCTTCATACCCACAGGCCTGGCAGCGTGCCACATTTGTTGAGCGGCTCATCAGCTTTTGTTTGGCAGTGGGATCGGTGTTTGTATCAAAAAGTTGTTGCACTTCGGCAAGTATTGGCTGCCGGCAGCGAGGACAGGATGTTTGAATTTTCGCCATGATCAGACCTTTTTTGTAAAGATTAACCTACCAGCCGATTATACCATCCGGCTGATGGTTAAGTACCCGGTGGGATTATATTTTCTCTTCAGTAGTTATCGGCAAAGAGAAGCAAATACATGCTCCCTTGCCTTTTTCTGGATCAATCCAGATACGTCCCCCATGTGATTCAACAATGGCTTTGGCAAGGAATAATCCCAGCCCTGCGCCTTTGGTTTGTTTGGTGGCATCGGGGCTGCGGTAGAATCGCTCAAACACAAAAGGAGCATCGTTGGGATCAATACCAGGGCCCTCATCGCTTACACAAACGATAATGTTTTCGCCACGAACTTCAGCTGAGATTTCAATCTTGCCGCCGGGAGCATATTTTATTGAGTTGGAGACCAGGTTGGATATGAGTTGATTAACGCGGATTTCATCTGCAACGATAACCGGTAAATCTGCAGGGATGTTTGCGACAATATGGTGGCTGGTGGTTTGGGTTTGAAGGCGTTCGGCTACTCTCTGGATCAACAATGCGAGCTGAATATCAGTGCGCTTGAGGCTGAAACTGTTAGCCTGCAACCTTGTGGCATCCAGCAAATTTTCAATATAAATTGCCAGCCGATCAGCCTCTTCTTCAATGATTTGCAGACTTTCGTTGACAATCTTTCTATCCCAGCGTGCATCTTCGCGTCGCAGGGTACCCACATAGCCCTTAATCAATGCCACCGGGGTTTTTAACTCATGGCTGACTACCGAAATGAAGGTGGTTTTCATCTCGTCTGCTTGTCTGAATCGGGTGATATCGCGAACTGTAGTAATGATATTGAGCAGGTTGCCTTCACTGGTCAATAGCGGAGCATAGGTAATGCCCACAGGTAGCGGGGTTACTGCTCCTGGGCGGATGATATCCCCTTCAACGTAGAGGGTCGCGTTGGGGGTCAAAGGCCAACCGCCTGCCACAGCTTCAGACAGGGTCATATCGTGTGGTTTCTTCGCCCAGTGGATAATCTCATCATGCGTTTTTGCAATGATATCTTGAACAGGGGTGCCGATCATAAAACTGAATGCCGGGTTGGCGCGTTCAATAGTCAGGTCGCTTGTAAGGATAAGAATACCATCCGCCGCGGAATCCAGCAGTGCAGTCACTCTTTTTCTGTCGTATTCCACTTGGGCATAAAGTTGGGCATTCTTTACTGCAATGGCAGCCTGGTTGGCAAAACTTGAGAGCAGGCTTTTATCATCTGCCGAAAACCCTGAATACTCTCTAAAAACGAAAATTGCCCCCAACACCCTTTGACCTGTAATCAAGGGCAACCCTACACTGCTTAAGCGTCCAAGGCTGACCGCCTGGGTGAATTTGTTCAGAATCTGGTTGATGATCATCAACTCTGAATCCTGAGGGTCTTCATATTCGGGGATTTGGGCAAGTTGAGGTTCGAGATATTTCAAAAATGCAGCGGGTAAACCGGTTGAGATGCGAATCTGCCATCCCTCGGCACGAGTGCGCAAAGCAATGATGCCCGCCTGACCGGCCAGCATTTCAAGTGATATCTGCAAAATACGTTCCAGGAGCTTGTCATAATCAAGCTCCTGGGTAAGTGCACGAGAGATTTCCAACAAATAATCCCGCTGGCGGACCCTGAAATCAGGAAGCATTCAAAATTAGCCTTTTTCGACAGTAATGTCTTCTATTTCACTCACAAAGACATTTTCATTTTCAGCAATTGTAATAGCTTCTTCAAGAATCTGTAAACCGTTTTCAGCTTCTGCCTGAGTGATGCACAGGGCAGGAGATATGCGTAAAACACTGCGTCCGCAGCCCAGGGTTAATAATCCACGTTCAAAAGCAAGGTGTTCGATGCGATCACGCAGTTTAATCGCCGGGATTTTTGAAACCTGGTTCATTACAAATTCGATGCCGATCATCAGACCGATGCCTCTGACGGAGCCGATGCTGGGGTGATTTTGTTTGATGGTTTCCAATCTATCCAAAATGTATTGCCCAACGATGGCCGCATTATCCAGATATTCATTTTCGATCAATTCGAGGGTCGCAAGAGCAGCTGCGCAAGCCAATGGATTGCCGCCGTAGGTATTGCCGTGAGAGCCTTTTGGCCAGGTGGCAATAGATTTTCTGGCGATCATTGCGCCGAGCGGCATGCCAGAGGCGATACCTTTGGCTGTAACCACGATATCGGGTTCGACGCCAAAATTCTGAATGGACCACCATTTACCTGTGCGCCCCATGCCAGCCTGAACTTCGTCCACAATCAATAAAATACCGTTGCGTGTACACACATCTCGCAACTGGATAAAGAAACCCTCAGGCGGGACGATATATCCGCCTTCACCTTGGATGGGTTCAACAACAATCCCAGCCACTTCATCAGCAGGAATAGTTTTACCAAAGATTTCTTCTTCAAGATAACGAATGGTTGCCGACCCTACATCTTCTCCAGGCAGCATATGCAGCACCGGGCGATACGGATCAGGGAAGGGGATATGTGTCACCCCGTTCATGAGTGGAGAAAAACCGCGGTGATAATGAGGTTTGCTTGCAGTTAAAGTAACGGCGCCATAAGTTCTGCCATGAAAGCCGCCCAGGAACCCGATGAATTGGGATCTACCCGTGTGATAACGGGCAAGTTTGAGCGCAGCTTCAACGCTTTCTGTGCCGGAATTTGTCATAAATGAAATAGCATCTTCCTGAAAAGGAGCGATGAGATCAAGATATTCAGCTAATTCCACCCATTTGGGGTGATAAAAATCAGAGGAAATATGAATGAATTGTTCGGCTTGCTCTTGGATGGCTTTTACTACTTTTGGATGACTGTGACCAGTGGATGTGACTGCT
>PNNU01000037.1 GCA_013824385.1 Anaerolinea sp. | reverse complement strand
TCTTGCAAATTTGGATTAATATTAATAAATTCAACTGTATCTTCTAGGTTTGACAAGATATAGTCTACAGCATTGTCAGTTAATAGATCATCATCACTTAATATCCATAAAAATTCATCGTTTTTCGCATAAGTAAACGCTAGTGCAATATTTGCATTTCCACCAATATTGCCAGAATTTTTATGGAACACTATATTTTCTGAAGAGTATTTTTCTTCGAGTTCAAAAAATAAATTAGTTGGTGAGGCATTATCATTAACTAATATTCGGACACAATCCTTGTGCCGCGTTACTTGTGATGATAAAGATGCGATTTGTTTTTCAAGTGATTTAGGTCTATTATAAGTGGGAATGTAGATAAACAATTTTTTTTGACAGCAGGTTACTTTATCGTTGAAGATCATTCTACAATCTCCCAATCCAAAGTGGGAACAAATAATCCTCGTTTTTGAAAACCTGAATAAGGCGATTCTGAATGGTCAGAAATCACTTCGAATGAAACAGATGGTCCTGTGCCAGGCGCAATAATCCAATGCATTTGATGTAATGCACAGATTAGTTGGATTTTATATTTTCCGGAATTTAGAAGATCGATTGGAACTAGGGCTCGTATTGAATTGGTACCTTTTTTTAATTCTGGCCACTTATTTTCGTTCATGTCATTAATGGAACTCTCAAAAAGTAAGGTTCCATTGGAATCATAAAGACTAAACCCAATAACAAGATTCGGTTGAAGTTTATTAATCTCTCCGACGATTTTTACCCACATTTTTTTTGATGAACTTACAATCGAAGAAATTTGTTTTCCATCATCAGTTTCTAGAATTAACTCGTTGGGTATAAATTCACTTTTATTATTCCATGCACTGCTGGAATTACGTATCCAAATTGAAGAAGTCGAATTATCATCTACACTTTCTAAATACCTTGTTAGTATAGAATTTGTTTCTCCTGATTCAATAACTTCGCCTTTTTCAAGTAAAACACAACTGGTGCAAAGTTTTCGCACTGAGTCCATTGCATGACTTACAAAAATGACTGTTTTTCCACTATTGGCTACATCTTGCATTCTCCCCAAACACTTCTTTTGAAAACGTTGATCTCCAACAGCTAAAACTTCATCAACAATAAGTATTTCCGGCTCTAAATGCGCTGCAACTGCAAATGCCAGGCGCACATACATGCCTGAAGAGTAGCGTTTCACCGGGGTATCAATAAATATTTCGACACCTGAGAAATCAACAATTTCATCAAATTTCCTTACCACTTCAGTACGCGACATGCCCATAATGGCACCATTTAGAAAAATGTTTTCACGGCCAGTCAGTTCAGGATGAAAGCCTGTACCTACTTCAAGCAGGCTGGCAATGCGGCCTTTTACTTTCAACTCGCCAGACGTTGGGGTAGTGACCCTCGAAAGAATTTTTAGCAGCGTGCTCTTGCCAGCGCCGTTGCGTCCGATGATGCCAAGCGCTTCACCTTGTTCCACTTTAAATGAAACATCCCTAAGCGCCCAAAGAATGTCGTTGTCACGGTTGCCGTGGTCGGTTTCATCCACCAAGGCCAGAGGGTTGGGTTTGTTCCTGGTTTTTGCCCACCACAGCTTGAGGTCATTGCGAAAAGTCCCTGTACCAATTACACCCAGGCGGTATTGTTTTGAAACATTTTCAATAGAGATGACTGTGTTTGACATCTTATACAGTATCCATGAAACTGGCTTCAACCCGGTTGAAAAGACCCAGTCCAATAAATAGTGTTACAACGGTGAACCCTGCGGTATAAAACAACCAGATGGGATTAAGATCCGAGGTGCCAAGAAATCCAAGCTTGAAGACTTCTACCACGGGGGTCATCGGGTTAGCCATTATCAAAGTCCGCCAGATGCCGCTAACAGTAGATATGGGATAGATTACGGGGGTGGCGTACATTAATAACTGAACACCGAATCCGATTAGTTGTTGAAGGTCGCGATATTTGGTAGTGAGGGATGAAAAAATGATGCCAAAGCCAAGACCCATCGTACCCATCAGCAGCACAAGCAGAGGAAGTATCAACGCCCACAAGTTGGGATGAACAGCGCTTCCGGAAATCCAGAAATATGCCCAGAAGAGCAGAAACATGCCAAACCGAATACCAAATGAGATCAGGTTGGAGATCACAATTGAAACAGGTACACTCATCCGCGGAAAGTATACCTTTCCGAAGATTCCTGCATTACTGACAAATGTATTTGAAGTTGAAGTAAAACAAGTGGCAAAATAACTCCAAACCGTTTGACCTGCCAGGTAAAACAAAAAAGCCGGCATACCATCTGTGGAGAGTTTGGCAATCTGACCGAAGACTATTGTAAAGATAATTGTGGAGATAACAGGTTGAATGATGTACCAAAGCGGTCCCAGAATGGTTTGTTTGTAATAGGCGACAAAATCACGCCATACAAATAAACGGATCAGGTCGCGGTATTTCCATAGATCAGCAAATTGAAAATCATACCAGCGCCTTTGCGGCCTGATGATCATGGTCCAATCTTCGTTATTTGGGATATCGTTTGAGGAATTCAAATCTTCTGTTTCCATAATTACTTCATACTAAGATGGTCTCAAGTTTACCATAAATTGAGATATGCCTGCGAATCCCGGTAAGTCTACTAGAGCTGGGGAATCAACAAAACATTCATTTGGTGTGACATTCTTTCTTTTTCATATTAAAAAGGGGATAGAAAAAGAACAGTATGGGTAATAAGAAGTAAAGGAAGTGTGATATACATATATAAATCAAAACCGAAAACCTCTATTGGAGTACGAAATGGCTATCAAGATTCAAAAAAATCTCTTTAGAAAAATCGATTACATCACTTTCGCCATCTTGGGATTTCTAGAATTTAGTGTCGCGTCCATCGTACTTTTCACAATAGAAGCTGATACAAAATACTCTTTCATATTTGGGCTATCAAAACAAAGAGTTGTGTTAATCTGTATCACCTATATTCTGGCTTTCCTATTTCTTTCCATCGGGATATATTCCCTAAATCATCATGAAAAAATAAACCAATTTATTGAAAACAGAAAACTTTCTTTTGTAATTTTTTTTTGTACGATATCCGCTGTAATCTTTCTTGTTGGATGGATCAGTGTGTTTTTTTCTCCCGTTCAATTTGGAAAATTCTCCGCATACTTTACTCGCCTTCAACCAATCGGAATTGCACTAGGGTTGATTCCGATCCAGTTTTGGATTACCTATTGGTTTCGGTCAATCCTGAATAATTCGCTAAGGTCTATAGTAAAACTAATCTTCCCTAAAGACTCACTTATTTTATTTATTATTTTGAGTGTTTTATTCGTGTTTTCTATTGTTACAAAATTTGGTGTTGTTTTAAATACACCTTTGTGGAATGTTCCTGGAATTCCCATTAGTAATTACCAAATGTTCTTTGTTTGCCTTTTCATGATTTTTTCATTGATTTTAGAAAAGCGGTTTTCTTGGTTTGATAATTCTAAAGGCCAAAAGACAATAGGTCTTCTTATACCGATTGCGATATTTGTTTTTGCAGTACTTGTTTGGGGATTAACACCATTGGATCATCATTTCTTCACATTACGATCAGATGTTGCTCCTGATTTCCAACCTTATCCTTATAGCGATGCCAGGGTGATAGATTTGGGTGCAATATCAATTCTATCTGGAGATGGGATTTTTTTTCATCAATCAACAGATAAGCCCTTATATATGGTGTTAGTCGCGATTTATCATTTACTTGCAGGAAATAACTATTTTCTTATCCAATGGATCCAGGTTCTTTTATTGGCAGTTATCCCTGTTTTTGTATATTTATTGGGCAAGAAGTTCCATAGTACACTTTTTGGCTTAATAGTAGCAATCCTTGTTGTGATCCAACAAAGAAATGCAATCCTGCTTTCTTTGGAAATATCTTCAGTAAATGTAAAGCTTCTAATGTCCGAAATGATAACGTTACTAATAATTGTTATTATTATCTATTTATTACTTCTTTGGACGAGGACAAAAAATATTAAGTTTGCTTTATTGTTAGGTGGGGCGGTCGGAGTAGCGTCACTAATACGATTGAACCCAATCCTTTTATTTCCTGCTATCGCAGTCCTCTTATTTCTTTTTAGCGGTTCACATCGGTACCATCGGGGCAGGCAGGCATTACTTTTTTCGTTAGGATTTCTTATCGTATTTTTACCATGGACTTTTGTTGGGACTGATCAAACGGGTCAATCATTTTTCTACTCAAAAATTAAAGCAGTTGTTGATATGCGGATCAATCCGATATTGGATACATCAACTTCAATGAGAGAAAAATATTATTCGATTAATTCATACGGATTCTCGTCGGATTCCATTAACAATTCCGGCTCGTTAAAATTTCTAGAGGATATAAATATCCCTGGTTCTATAGAATCTTCCAGTATGGTTCCTGTCACTATTATTTTATCAAAAATCCAAGACCCCTCCGGGGGAGAAAAAATTCCTCAATACCTATTTCTTTTTTCCCAACATTTTGCACATAATATCATTACTTCCTTTATGATATTGCCAGATTCATTTCCTTATAAAGATATTCTGACGACGAGTCACCAAAACTATTGGAGAGATGGTCAAATATGGGATGGCAATTTGCCTATCCAACAGATAGCTTTTATTATCTTTAATCTTTTTTTATTTGCGGTGGGCATCTCGACTGCTTGGAAAAAATTAGGGTGGGCGGGTATCATTCCAGCAATGGTTTTTCTGATCTATAACCTTGCTTTATGCATTTCTTTAACTTCTGGCGGACGATATCTTGTTCCTATAGATTGGATCGTTTTGTTTTACTATATTTATGGGATTCTAACAATCTTGGAAGTTTTATTTGTTCACTTAGGTATCAGGCAACCTATTGAGATAAACACTATAGCTTCTACGGGAACGATTGATCGATGGTTTTCACCATCCATGCTTTCATCTTGGATAGGACTTTTTATCCTTGCTTCTTTAATTCCGATTGCGGGAGTCATACTTCCCAAGCTAATTTTTCAAGATAACCAAGCTTCCGCATCTGAATTACTTGAAGCTAATTCAATAACAACGGATTTGGGGATTAATTATCAAATGGGAAATTTATATTACCCTTATTTGGAAAAAGAATCGATCTCATTTAGTTTCGTCGGAAACCGAAATTATCAAGATGCCCAATTATCAACTGATCAACTTCTGGATCCAACATTAATACTTCATCAGGGAGCACAAATAATTATTGGTTCAGATGAAACAGCAAACATAAAAACAGTTTATCTCTTAAAAGACTCTCGAGCAATTAAGTATTGGGAATCAAAATCTCTTAATGATCAATAGATTGAATTAGGTCGAAAAAAAATATAAAAGTAAAAATAATAGCCTAGAGGGTTCAAAGAATTGGATTTTAAGCTCCCTTACCGAAAATCACCACGCCAAAGGTCTTTAGGTAGATATAAACATCCATCCAGATGGACCAATTGCTGATATAGTATTCGTCCATCTGAAGTCGTTTTTGAAAGGACGTACTGTGTCGGCCAAGTACTTGCCACCAGCCGGTCATACCAGGGTTTACCCTTAAAATGGTGGCTGCATATGATCCCATTTCCTCCAACTCTGAAGGGAGATAGGCTCGTGGTCCGGAAAGGCTCATTTCGCCTTTAAGTACATTAAGTAACTGGGGGAATTCATCTATACTGAAGCGTCTTATAAAACGACCGATTTTAGTTACACGCGGGTCTTTAACTAATTTGTGATGAGATTTGTACATAGCCTTAGCTTCGGGGTCGATATCTAATAAAGCCTGCAATCGTTGATCTGCATCAAGAACCATGGAACGGAATTTGTATATAATAATGGGTTTAAAATCCCGCCCTAGTCTTTCCTGTCGATAAAGGACGGTCCCTTTGGAGTCCAGTTTTATTAAGAGGGCGACTATCAACATCAAAGGGCTAAGCAAGAATAAAAGGAGCAATGAGGCAAGAATATCTGTAATTCTCTTTATTAGGTTATTTGTTTTTGATAACAGGTGATATTGATATTCCAGCCCCATGAACGAATCCAAATCACGGATTTCAACCCAGAGTGAGCCATAATTATTGGTAGATTCAATTAAAACCACTTTACGAAATTTTTGACTCAAGTCACGGATTTTTTGTGCAATAGGAACTTCTTGCTCAAATGCCAAAATGGCAACTGAAGAAGTATATTTGATTTTGGAAGTTTCTATTTCTCTGATGGGTTTATTTGAAGCGGGATACCATCCAAGACGCTTGACACGTTGGAGCGACTTAATCACATCCTTAGCCCAACTACCATCTCCAAACACGATGACAGGTAGGCCGTATAGTTTTGTCCGTGACAGTAAATTACGTTCAAGGAAACGGGCCACAGGCAATAAAATCAAACACAAAAGCCAGGTCATGACAATAATAGAGCGGGGGAATATGATGAAAGACTTGTTCAAAAAAGAAAGAGTTGTGAGCAAGATGAATGATAGTGTTGAAGCTTTACTCATTTGTTCGAGTTCTTTTACTGCAGTCAAACCATAACCAGGATATAACCCCTGGAAGAAAAAGATGCCTAAAATAAAAAGAATTCCAAGCTGAGCCATGCTGAAAACTGTATCCCATGATACTGGAGCCAGCCCAAAAAAATGAGTAACCAGTGATCGAAAAAATGTGGCAAAATAAAAAGACGAGCCAACCAGAAGGCCGTCAAGGAGTAGAAAGAATATGCTGACTATCCAAAACTTGCTGCGGGTCATATCCCCCACCGTCTCAGTAAAAAGATTAATGAAACAGACATTGAGCTAATCTCGTTTTAAAGACATTATGAATTCTTAACGCCAATTTCATTCTATCATAATTGAATTCCAAACAGTGTTAGATTCCTGGTTATATATTTATTATTTACCTGAAAATCCTGAATTTGATTCAGTGTTACAATTCTTTTTGATATATTGCCCCTAAAAAATGATTTTCGGCAGATTTATTTCATGATTATCGCTTCGATTCTGATTTATCTATTTTTTTCACTTTTTCTATCCATATCCATTTATGGACAATTAAACTTTTCTAAATATCTTCAAGTATTTTTCTTAACTACATTTGGGATAAATATCTTGATCTATTTTGGGCTATCTATGTTTACCGCCATTGATCAGGCGTACCTGTTTATTATTCTCCAGATCGGCATCTGTTTACTCTTGTTCCTTCTGATAAGGCATCGCTGGCCATTATCCGCTAAAGATTTTCTTAAGAGGTTAAAACCCGCCGTTTCACAATTGAAATGGTTCGATTACGCTCTAATCATTCTTTTGGCATCAATATTATCTGCTTTTTTTGTGGTCGGAATTACTACTCCACCGAACAATCTTGATAGTCTGGATCCAACCGGAATCACGAGGTTATTATTTTGGTTGCAGCGGGGATCGATATCCTCAAGTAGTTTCTCCGACCTCCCTGACATTTTTGATCCAAAATTTTTACACATACAGGGGCTGTGGCTTTTCTCATTGAGTCGTTCTGAGTATTTGTTCTTTCTGGTGCAGTGGTTTTCATTGGTTGTTTCCACTGTCTCCATTTTTAAGATTTCGCGGTCATTAAGATTTACAATCACTAACTCATTGCTAAGTTCTTTGGTTGGACTATCCATGCCTGTTGTGTTGTTGCAGGCTTATTCTTTTCAAGGGGATTTAATTGTTGCGGTCTGTTTACTGGTAAGCCTCTCGCTTACAATTGATTGGCTGGTTTCCAAATCAAAATTGGATCTTCTTGCAGCAGGTTTAGCATTTGTTTTCGCATTGGGTACAAAAAAAGCGGCTTTTTTAGCTCTTCCAACTTTAGGCATATTTCTTCTTATATTGCTGATCACTAAAATAAAGAACAAAAAGATTGTCCCATGGTTAATTGGATCGGCGGCCGTTTTACTTTTAGCAGGTATCTTTCTAATCGGGCAAGTTATTGTTAGGAAGGGCGGGGTTGTGGCCGGGGTTCCTTTGATCTTTGACGGTCAAATTTCTGATGGTCAGATCGTTGCAAAAATTAAATACAATACCTCGCGTTTTCTCTATCAATTTATTGGTTTGGATGGCCTTCCGCGCGTTCTTCAAAATGCTCTGATACCTGTTAAGGCGGATGTGTTTCAAAAATATTTTATTCCTTCCTCGGTGGATCTCGAAAAAGATCTCTTTCTTCAACCTGGTTTTGATGACGTGGAAAGATTTTCTTATACCGCACCATTAATTTTGAGCGAAGAAAGCGCATGGTTTGGTCCAATCGGATTTTTGCTGGTTGTCACTGCGCTAATTATTTCACTTTTCAGCCGACAAAAAAGTCGACGGATCTATGCCGTCTTTGGTATTGTCTTTTTTCTATCTTTTTTTATCATGGTGATCATTCAAAGACCGGGCTGGGATCCTTATCAAGGTCGGTATTTTATTCTCCCAGTCTTACCTCTGGTTCCCATGGTTTCAACGCTATTTCCGTCCAAAAGGATGTGGCGAGAGCTGATAATTGTGGCCATCCTCCCTGTTTGCTTATTCGTTTCATTTAATACATTCTTTGTTAATCAATCAAAACCGGTTATCACTGCCGGCACGATTTGGGGTTTCCAATATCAGCACATATTAACACTCCCTGAAAACAACAAGTACGAGCGCTTTGTGAAAAGTAAGTTGATCACTACCTTTGATCATATTGCCACCTCTGCCCTGGATCGACCAACAATTTATCAATGTTCATATTGGAACCAGGTGTATTATTCAGGTTTTCGGCTTCTTGAGAATATTCAGTTTATTGATCCACTCGTACCAGAGGGAGCAACGCTCTACTTGGATTTACCAAGTACGGCGCTTGATTATGGACTTTTTGGAAAGAATAAAGATCGAATACTAATCAGGGTTGAGGATGTCTCACAGGTTCCTTCCGGGTACTTTTTATCCAAATCTACATCACAAGTCACCTCTAAAAAGGATATAACTCTCATAGGTGATAATGGGACGTATCAACTCTTTCTTATTGAAATTCCTTAAAACCAAAAGCCCAGGATGATTAATCCTGGGTTTTTAGTTTTATCTATGAAATTCACGATTTTAAATATACGAAAAACAACCCGGTATTTATTTATACCTACCCGCCGATGCTGACTCCGATCAAACGGCCAATGCCAAAGGTCACCGCAGCGGCTATCAAACCAAATATGACCATACGGAAGCCTGAAAATAAAACTGTTCGCCCGGTGAAAAGAGTGATCACGGCGCCGAGCACAAACAGGCCGATCGTGCTAAGCCCGATGCTGATGAAGACCGCGGGCATGCCGCTGGTAAATAGAAACGGCGCGACGGGGATGATGGCTCCTAAAGCAAACAAGAGAAAAGAGGTTATAGCCGCTTCCCAGGCAGAACCGCCAAGATCATCCGGGTTGATACCCAACTCTTCGCGGGCTAGTGTGTCAAGAGCGGTTTCTTGATTGGAGAGTACTTTTTCAGCAAGCTCTCTGGCTGTTGTTTTATCAAATCCACGAGCCTCATAAATAAGTGCCAATTCTTCAGTCTCTTCTTCTGGTGAAGTTTGTATCTCTTCAGCTTCAGTAGCAATTTGATGAGCATAGAGTTCGCGCGAAGATTGAACAGAAAGCCATTCTCCCAGCGCCATGGATATTGCCCCGGCCAGCAGGCCAGCCATACCTGCAATCAGTACACCCTTACCGGCAAGGGTGGCTCCGGCCACGCCCATCACAAGGCTGAGGTTTGAGACCAGTCCGTCATTGGCACCCAAAACTGCAGCGCGCAAGGCATTGCCACCCGTGGATCGGTGGCGTCCTTCCAACTGCATTAACACTCCGCCAGACATGCCGCCTGTGATCGAACCGGTGATCTGGTCTAATAACCGACCATGAGATTGTTCCTGGGCTTGCATGGCTGTTGCACCCGGAACTTGAGCATAACCCGCTGCCCCTGTTTGTTCCATGCCTTGTAAAACAGGCAGGATCATATTGGTACCGAAACGTTTGCCAAGTCTGACAAGTGTACGCGTACGCCAATCCGGGTGATACTCATCAAGAGGGAACCCTTTTTCGGCTGCCTGTTTTTTCCAATGGGCAGCGTGTTCAGTTTCGGTTTTTGAGATGCGGCTGTAAACTTCGGCGATGCGCGGATCCTTCTCGACCTCTGCCATGGTTTGATAGAGTAAAGCACTGCTGCATTCGTCAAGATATGCATTAACCATCGGATTTTTCTTGTCCATTAAATTCCTCTTCTGAAAAATGCAAATAATTCTATATTGATTATAACTGAGATAAGAACAGAGAGCTTCGTTACCGAAACTCTCTGATAATTGATTTTACAGATTCACTGATTATGACTTTTGGGCTTGTCTTTCTGCTAATTTCTGTTTGATTTCCTTCAGTCGTTTTCCATAAAGCGGATAGAATGCCAGCACTACTATCGCCAATCCGCAGCCGATAACGGAAGGAACGGACATAAAAAGCCTGAATCCTGTATCCACTGTGGCGGGCTGCACAGCCAGGGCGCTATCGTAACCGAAGCGGGGCATCAGCCAACCGAAGACCTGGGCTACCAGCGCGCTGCTGAGGGTAATTATTAATCCGCTCATGCCAAAGAACATGCCAGCACGACGCTGACCAGTGCGTACATCGTCTTCATCCACCACATCGGCCATGATCACATCTCCCATGAGAATTAAGCCTGCCAGGCCAATTCCTACAAAACAGGCCGCCAGAATGGCTTGTACGGTGCCGTGTGCCAGAGCCAGAGTAATGGAAGACACTCCGGTGACTGCGTAAGCGATCATGGTGGTGGTGCGCGCCTCACATTTGTTGGCAATGAAATGGCGCCAGGGCCACAAAGCCAATCCTGCAGCGATGAACGCCGCAGCCAGGCTGATTGTAGTCCAACTGGGATCAGCGCCGATGCTGTACTTCATATAAAACATCATACCGGTGGTAAGAATGCCAGTGGCGAAGAAGCGCAGGGTTTGGGCGATCACGACAGTGACAAAACTGCGGTTGATCAGTGTTTCTTTTAACGCTTTACCAAGAGGAATAGGCTTTTCTTCCTGGTACCCCTTGCGCTCAAACATCCCGGGGATACCGATATACATAGCGGAGCCTGCAATCATGGCGAAGATGATGCCCATTAGCGGATAGCCCAACGCAGTGGAAAGCACTGCAGGTAGGGCAGCACCAATGAGCAGACCTACAGTTTGAACTATATTCATCCGCACCGAAACATCTGTGCGTTCCTTGTAATCCATGAACATCTCAGGCAGTAGAGAATAGTAGGCTGTGGAAGTCATCGTTGCAAAACCTTCCCAGATAAAGAGCACTATGTAGAAGTAAGCAAGCAGCTTGCCGGGATCCTTAATGCCGTCAAAGGGAGCCATCCAGATAAAAGCAAAAGCAACCATACAAGGAAGGGTTAAAAACATTAGCCATGGAATACGTCTTCCCCAGCGTGAACGTGTGCGGTCGGAGAAATATCCCATCACTGGGTTGTTTAGTGCGTTGTAAATCGCGTAGATGGTCATGGCCATTGCGGCCCATTTCACCGGAAGGTGTTTGAAATCTGTGTAGTAGAAAAGTAGAATTGCACCCACTGCCTGGTAGGGGATCACGTTGCCTAGGTTAGCGATCGAATAAAGCCAGCGTTGCTTGCTGGTGGTTTGAAGCGGTGCGGTTTCAGCCGATGTGGTGAGGGTTGCCATTATATTCTCTCCTTGAGTAGATTATGAGGGCATCAAATTTTGCAAGTCGCGGTAACCAATAATGTGCAAACCACTTTCTTTGATAAAGCTGCGCAGACCTTCATCCTGAAAAATCTGGTAATCTGCCACCCGGCTGGGCCAGTCATGGCAGATGGTGCGCAGTTCAGGGGTATCCGCGGAGGGATGGATAATGAAATGGGTTACTCCGGGCTTCAAGGATTTCAAAGCTTCTTTTACTTGTTCAAGGCGGTTTTCAGGTTTTTCAAGGTTCATCTGGAACATGGTGTCGAGCAGTGGCATACCCATGTTTTCTGCATCGGTGACCATTTGTGCAGCCACTTTTGCAGTTGGTCCATCCAGACCGGCTATACGCCAACCAGCTTCATCCATCCGGAACATCATGATGGGGGAGCGAAAAGTTATACCAAATTCCACGTATGAGGGGATGAATTTAGTGTGGGCGAGGGTGCCCATGTGAGTATCCATATGTGTGGATTTAATCCCCTGCGCCAATGCGCGTTCAATCTGGGTTTTCAACTCTAACCTAGCCGCGCCTGCATCGGCATGTTCCTGGGCTTTCTCACTGGTGCGATAGAAATATCCTTGCTCATCCATCAAACCCGAGGATGTGTCGCGCGTTGAAACCGGACCCCAGCGGTAGGTTTGCCATTCGCTGGTGAGAGTCAAATGCACGCCCATGTCATAATCCGGGTGTTCGCGGCAGACCTTGGCGGCCTCAAGGAACCACGGACACGGCACCATTGTTGCGCCGGATGAAACGATTCCAAAATCCATTAAATCTTTATATGCGGTGACGCTTGCCTGGCACATACCTATGTCATCCGTGTGGATGATGATGGCGCGGTCATTATCAGACAGACCAAGCTTCTTCAATACTGGATTTGCGTGCATAAAGACTCCTTGAAATTGGTTTTTGATCAGGAATATGAAAAAGGGCAACCACAAGATTGCCGTAAGATTAACTCGGTGGGCAACACCAGGTGTGATTCTTCTACTCCACCGTTCATTTCTCTCAACAGCATGTTGACCGCTTGCAGCCCAACTTCCTGGATTGGAGCGTGAACAGTTGTGAGAGGGGGAACCAGAGTGGAGGAGAAGGATTGATCATCAAAACCAACCACGGATACATCTTCAGGAACTCGCAAGCCAGCTTCACGCAAGGCCAACAGTACGCCCATGGCGGCATCATCATCCCCCGCGAAGACTGCGTCAAACGTTGTGCCGTTTTGAAGCATCTGGATCATTGAATGATGAGCCATGCGGTGATTAAATAATCCCTGGCTGATGAGGGTTGGATCAATAGGTATGTTGTGTGCCCTTAAAGAAGCGGCGTATCCCTTTTCACGCAAGGTCGAATCTTCATGCCGTTCTGGTCCGCACAGAAACACGATGCGGCGGCGGTGATGCACCTCAATCAGATGATCGATAAGCTGACGTGTGCCAGCAATGTTCTCAATAGCTACGGACGGCAGTTTTATCCCCTTGGGAGGTGTTTGGAAAAGTAGCACCACAGGGAAGTTCTTGCGACTTAAACGACCCAGTTCTTCCGCATCCAGGCTGCCAGCAAACACCAGCAGTCCATCTGTGTTGTGTTCGGCCAGTTTTCGGCGTTGTTTGTCTTTGATCAGAGGATTTTGGGTGGTCTGGACGATCAAATCATAACCTGAGTTACTGGCGCCAGTTTCGATACCGCTCAGCATGGGTTGAAAGAACATACCGCTGATCTCGGGTACCAGCAGACCGATGCTGTGGGTAGCTTGTTTGGCAAGATCCTGGGCGGCAGCGTTGGGAGTATAGTGTAAGGCGGCAATCGCATCTTCAACCCGGCGAACCGTATTCTCGCTGACGTTTTGCAGGTTGTTGATGACCCGGCTGACCGTTGCAATGGAAACGCCAGCTTTGCGGGCAACATCCATAATGGTGGGGAGAGGGGATAGTTTCTTCATGGTTAATGTAAGCGCTTACATAATGATACTGCAAAAATAGGCTTAGTCAATAGGCAAAAAAGCTGCCCATTATAAAGGACAGCTTTTAAGTTTCAAATTGAATCTGGTCTAGCTTACTTTTGCGTCTTCAAGCGCCCGTGCTTCAAGTTCCTTATGCAGGGCGTTGATATCTTTGGGGATAAA
>PNNU01000036.1 GCA_013824385.1 Anaerolinea sp. | reverse complement strand
ATATAATGCAATTCCGCCATCGAAAATGGCGGTTATTTCTTGCGGGGTTAAGGGCAGAGAATCAAATTCAGGTTTTCCATTAAGAGTACGGGATAGAATTTGAATAGAACTGCTAACATGAGAAACTTCACGTTCCAACGAACTCGCCGCAGCGCGAACAGTCCTGAGGTCCCGATCCCCCACCAGGCTGCGCATGGCTTCATGATGGAGTGCCTGGCTGCCGAATGCAACCACCAGTAGGAGGACGGTCAATGGAAGGACTGTAATTAAAAATAATTGAAGGGTAAAACCTCTAAACCCAGGTGCGTTTCCCTTCAAAAAGGATTTTTTATTATTCAGGTGGTTATGCTCGATCAAAAAACACCTTAATTCCAATCGTCTTATACTTTTCCATTGGGGAATAATATACTCAAAAGTTTTCAGTAACATTAACCGAAATCAATCCCAAGGAAACCGCTCGCATTACTGCTTCAGTACGGCTTTCAGCATTTAGCTTCTGAAAAACATTTGCCAGGTGATTTTGCACTGTGCGATCACTTATTGACAATTGAACTCCGATAGCTTTATTTGTAAAACCTTTCGCTGTTAAAGTCAGAATCTGCAGTTCACGGTCTGTGAGTGGTTCAATCATGGCAGTCTCAGATTTCCCTGCGAGTTTGGTAATCAGTTTTTGCGCGAGGGTTGCATCTAAAACAGATTTTCCATGGTACACATCTATAACACCATCAACAATTTCCCTTGGTTCAGCTGTCTTCAATACATATCCATTTGCACCAGCCTGAAGTACAGCTTGAACATAGGGTTCGTCATCGTAAGCAGTTAATACCAAAATGCCTGTGGATAATCGTTGGCTTCGGATCCACCGTGTGACTTCTATCCCGCTCATCAATGGCATTTGGATATCAAGGACTGCAACATCAGGCTTAAGTTGCTCCAGCAGAGCACAGGCTTCCTGACCATTAGAGGCTTCACCAATTACCTGGATATCCCCGCTTTGTTCAAGAAATTTACGAATTCCAGCGCGAACGACCACATGGTCATCGGCCAACACGACTCGAATTACGGTCTGAGATTGAGTTGTCATATCTTATAATTATACACGCTGCTTCATGACTACATGAGCGCCAGGGCTTTATAAGTATTTGAGAATGCAACGGTATGGTTACTCTTGTCAAATTCGATATTTGGAAATCCAAAAATCACTTATTTTTAGTTGTGACTTCAATTATTCCACGCATCTTAGTATGATTTGGTCCGCACCAACGGGTGCAAAAAAAAGTATATTCCCCGGGTTCGTTAAAAGTTAGAGTGGCTTCAACAAATTCTCCTGGGAGCACTTCTAGTGGAGTCAGGGCATACCCGCCAACCGCGAATCCATGGACAACATCCTCACTGGTTATTCTGAAGTGAATGGGCTCACCAGCTGTAACTTTGACATGATCCGTGCTCCAACTGCCATCTTCATATACTTTTGCGTTTAACTCTATCGTGTTTTCTCGATCTTTTGAAGTCAACCATCGACCGACTATCGGTATTGAGATAGCAACAAAGATAAAAAATATCACGAGGAAGCGAGCGAGTAGTTCTTTTTTCATAATGGTCATCACCCTATTAATAACCACAGCATCGCCAGGGTAAAAAACGCTGAAAATACAATTATCGGGACTGCTTGCTTTGTTGAATTATTAATCCTTATTGCGACCCGTGTAGACCAAAATAATCCAATGGTCAAAACAATAACTTGAAGCACCAGGCTGAATATAGTATTCTGCCCAACCCAGGCCGTTCCGGAAACACCGATCAAATTCCAACCCCACCCAAATGGGTCTGAGACCACCGGAAGCACATAAGAGAACTTTGCTAACGCGAATGAAATCGTAAAGGCGATCCATGCCATCATCCCAAGCGGCACAAGTACCTGGCTATGATGTGCAAGCGCTTGACGAAGATTTCGTTCTTGATTGCCTAGCCTATTTGCTACCCACACTGCTAACGTATAAATTCCAGGCACAACGCCCAGTGTAAAGAAAAGAAATATTCCTGCAAATGTGAACCAGGGAGCACTACCGACCGCATAGGTTGCTAATTTAAGTTGACCCCACGAGCCGAGAAATATTGCTGAATCAACTAATGCACTGGCAACCATGACCAAACCTAGAAAGGCCTCATCCAACTGGTGTTTCGTTTTTAGTCCCAGATCACTTCCCCATGTGCGAAGGTTTACAGCAAGGTTATCTGATGGACAAACGCGCACACATTCCATACACAACCCACAGTTAGCACTGGACTTTAATGCCAGCGGGTATACTCCCCACGGACAAGCCTCATAGCAGGTCTTTTGGGCATGTGCAGAACATATCTCTGCGTTTTTTACTCTAACTTCCACTGGTCCGGCTTGAGCATATAATCCAGTGAAGCCGCCAATCGGGCAAAGATAATTACAAAATGATCTGCGCTCAAATACCAGGCTTAGCACTAATGCCAGCACCAGGATTACCAGTAATACAATTGAGGTCACGCTGGGAGATGTTAGCGTTACCGCACCAAACAAACCCACCAGGAGAAACCCAGCTGCCTGCATCCATCTACCACGCAATATTCTTGGCCACCGTTTCCCCAAACCAATCCCTTTCCCTCGAGGTTTTAGGATACCCCCATTTTGCAGCCATTCCCCTGGCATCGGAATGGGACAAATACTGCACCAGGATCGTCCACCAAAGGGGATGAAGAAGAGTTTCAATGCTGTCCACCATGCGATCCAAACGAAAATGATGGCTAAATTACTGCTCCCGACCACTGAGCCGAACAAACCAGCCAGGATGGTAAAAATAAACCCGGCCAGTGTGATTGCCCTTATCAGGAATTGCGGCCACCTGTTTCGTATGAGAGTATTTGTCCAGGGAATTCGGGTCAGGTCGACGCGTGTCATTCTGCAACTCTTATGAGATTACTTATATGGGGAGATTGCTTTTTCATCGAATACAGTGCAGCTACCACAGCGAATAACCCCAACACAATTCCCCTGATCAACAATAGGTTGGGACCTACCTGAAGTTTCCCAATCATAAAGGGATGTAAGTTGCCACAAGCCACGGAGCAGCGAAATCTAAACATACCCAGCTTGTTGGCAACAAAGGATCCACTCGCAGCCTGCCCAGGATCAGATACCAGTGTGAAATCATACCCATCGATTGATATGCCGTGAACAACATCTGTTGAAGTCAACTCAATTGTCACACGGTCACCAGGATTGATCTTCATTTCTCCAGGGGTGAACTGAAAACTTGTGGCTTCGATACGAATAAGCCGGTCAACAGGTTTTGGTGTGGGAAGAGGAACCGGGATGAAAAGGATAGATAAAGCAAAAGCTAAAGAAAAGATGATCAAACCCCATTTCGTTTTAGGTTTTTGATTTAACAGGTTTTGGGTGGTATTCGAATTTCCAACCATCAATTAGCTGGTTCCATATTGGATTTTCCGTACTGCGAATACGTCGAGTCAATCACAGCACGAATTTCAGCAAGTGATTTTCCTTCTTGGGTCATCTTTTGGGTATCCTCATTGATCTGGACACATAAGTAACAGTAAAGTGCGTGTGCATCGTAAACAACCTCACCAGAGGGTTTGATTTCTTTCACATAACAGGAATAATTTGAGGTATGACCAACCGCACCACAACCACAATAGCATGGGACATTTTTTAACGCATCTGGATTTGAGATGGCAAACTGGTAGGCTACCTGGACATTTTGTGGGGCTTTTAGAATACCTGCCTGCACATCCATCTCCGGTGTAAGTTGATTTTGTTCACTGACAGGTTTTTTGGTTGAACCACTGCAGGCTGCCAACAAAAGAACGGCTGGAACTAATATGGCTACCAAGAAAATCCTGGTTGATCGGATTTTGAAATGTCGAAAAAATATTTCCATGAAATACTCCTGATTTACTTGTTCTGGTTGAATTCTCTCAAAGTATAAGGAGGGTATGTCTATCCAATCAGGGCGAAAGCACTTGAAATGGTATAGGCATAAATGCTTATACGTTTTATTGCCATAAATTTACCTGTTTTTAAATTTACAAAAGGCAGGGATTTTCTCCTGCCTTTTATTAATACTTACCCTCAAATAAATACTAATTCCAGTGGGGATTATGGAACCCAATTTGAGAGCACGATAAGGGTTAGGTCTTTTTTGTTCGGATCGTTGTTCGGGGTGTGCACTCTAAAGTCATGCTTCCCGCCCATTGCTCCATGCATCAAAAACTCCAGTGTGAGTGTGGTCGTTTCTCCGGGCTTTAAGGTCATCGAACCGATGACAGGGGTAGGAGGTCAACACCCCTCTCGAACTTCAACATAGGGAGCTTTGTCAAATCGAAGCGGTTTATCTCCGACATTTGTTATCTCAAATGAAACTTTGACAGGGCTACCCAGTTTTACATCGCCCAAGTCCACTTCTTCTTTGTCCACCTTTAAACTAGGTCCGCCTGTCACTTCGGGGGTATAGGGAGTACTCTTCTTTTGAAACGCAAAAAAAGCAGTGATGATTAAGGCCGCTACTCCTCCAATTGTCAAAAGCAATAGGAGTTTACTGGTTTTTCTCTGGGGCTTGCCGCGTTTCGAAGAATATGTTTTCTTTTTTGGCATATCTGCCCCTCCTTTTTTTGAGTTATTGAATTGAAGACATTGTAAAAGACCAGTCAACCGACCGCAAAGGGCCATTATGCGTATTAGAGGATAGGCAAAAGAGCGTACAATTTCAACCGCCAGATTACTTTTGAGAGTTTTATTCAATTTCGATATGATGGAAAGAATGGAACTTGATTATTTCAGGAGGCGTATGCCGCAAGGAAAATTTTTCGAACATATTAAGTAGATTAACCTCTTTTGTTCCATAAATTTTGCGCTATTGGAGAGACCGATTTGATCAACAATGTTTTAAGATTTTTGGAAGGAGTGATATTTGTGGCAATTATCGGAATTGTTGGGTATTCAGGCATAACGTTATTCAATTTGAATACAATATCCAAGAGCTCCTGGAATATGCCAACTATGACTCCAACTGCACTTATCCAGGCGCTCATATTGCCCGGTGGAAATACTCAGCCCATGGTTGAGACTTTATCACAGGTAAATACAAATAATCTCCCTTTACATATTCAATCGATATTGAGAAAGGCAGACTATAATGTTCCGATTCCAACACCGGCATCACAAAACGGGATTCGTATACAAATTCCTGCACTTAATATCGATGCACCAATTATTCAAGGGGATGGACCTGAACAGCTAAAAAAAGGTGTAGGGCAACATGTGGGAACCGCGAATCCAGGAAAGATTGGTAATATGGTTCTCACAGGTCATAACGACACATATGGAGAAATTTTTCGTTACCTGGACCAGTTAAAACCCGGTGATGAAGTCATCGTTTACACTATTAATCGTTCTTATACCTATATAATCGATGGTTGGGAACTGGTCGAACCTGAGCAAGTAGAGGTTATGGATCCAACTCCTTACGAAAGCCTGACTCTCATCTCTTGTTATCCTTACTTAGTGGATAATCTTCGAATAATTGTCACAGGGCATCTAAAAGTTGAGTAAAAATGTTCAGTATCTCTACTAATTTCAACGGATACTCTTTTCAACCGGTTTTTATTAAAATAAAAAGCAGCCCATACAAGATATGAGCTGCCCTTCTATACAGATTTTGCTTACTTTATATCATCGATCATTAATAGAAACTGTTCATGATTAATCTCGCCTCTGGCATATCGCTGCTCTAGAATTTGTCTTGCAGATAATAGTTCGCTCTTTACAGTAGACCGATTTGTTCGGAACAATCCACGTACTACTAAAACTGCAAGAACAATTAAAATAGCCCAGAATAGTATCATTCCGCCAACCATTCCAAATCCCATCATTCAATACCTTCCTTATTTCCCAAGATCGGCAAGAATATTCTGATACTCGTCCCGTGTGATCTCGCCTTTGGCGTAGCGCGCTTGTGCAATTTCCTTAGCTGACTGCCCAGCTAAATTCTGAGAGACTGGCAGATTATTATTTCCACTCGTTTTTCGAACTGCCCACACAACCAGTAAAACCAAACCAATCAAAACGCCGATTGATATGATTCCACCCAGAAGCATTCCGATCCAACCCATCCCACCATATCCAAAGTTACCCATCATAATAAACTTTTCCTTTTCTGGATTTCCATCCAATCACTTCAAGTTTTTTCTTACATGATTATCATAACAAGGGAAGGTAAAGACACTTTGAAGAAAATGTAAAGTTTTGGTAAAGATTTTAGTCTTTTTGCGTGTCTATAGGTAAAGTAAAGTGTATTGAGGTACCTTTCCCTTCACCTGCACTTTCAGCCCAGATACGTCCTTTATGAGCTTTGACAATAGCTTGAGCTATCGTTAACCCAATCCCACTTCCTCCACTCACTCGAGTCCTAGATTTATCAGTGCGGTAAAAGCGATTGAAAATTAGTGGTAAGTGATCAGGTGAGATACCGATACCCGTATCGGTTACAGAGATTACAACTTGGTCTTGTAAATTGGATGCAGTTATGACCACTCTTCCTCCTGTGGGAGTATATTGCAATGCGTTACCGACCAAGTTCGTAAGTACTTGAATAACACGATCTTGGTCCGCAATCACATTTTGGATACCCCCATCCATTCCCTTTTCCAGACGTACCCCTTTTTCTTCAAATTGTCGATTGAGATGTTTTACTACCGTGTCAATGAATACGAAAGGAGACACCAATTCAAGGTGAAGTTGATAAGCACCTACTTCTACCCGACTGAGTTCCTGCAAGTCATTAACCAACCTCTGCAATCGGTCAGCTTCAGAGTGAACTTGGTGATATGTTTCAGGTGTTGCTGAAAGGACACCATCCATCAACCCTTCCATATACCCCTTGATCGCTGAAAGCGGAGTCCGCAATTCGTGTGTTACATCACCAATCAATTGGCGGCGCATGCTTTCGGTTTTTTCAAGTTTATCTGCCATTTGATTGAAGGAAAGCGCAAGTTGATCTAACTCATCCAATTGGTTGGATTGTACATTACCTGAGATTTTTAGTCGTTCTTCGTAATCTCCTTCTGCAATCTGCCGGCTTATTTTCATCAAGCGTTGAATCGGCCTGACCACTTGTCTACTAATTAAAAAACTGGCAATAATCGCAGCGATTAATGCGGCAAATGCTGAAAGTGTTAATGCCTCTGTAACCGATGCCTTGTAATTTAGAAATAATTCCATTTCTATTGATTGGGTTGTACCCAACATAGGGTTGCCAGTCATCATCGAGCTCATCCCTGCCATATGCCTGTTGAATGCTGCTGGTATCGATAAACCGGTAGCGGTTGAAAGGACAACAACTCCAATTACAACAACAATCACGTAGGATAAGAATACTTTCAAAGCCAGGTGGGTGCGAATAAAACTTACCATAAAATCACCTATTTGTCCTCGAAACGATAGCCAACACCACGAATTGTCTCTATAAAGCGATCCTCGCCCAGTTTCTGACGAATATGACCGATGTGAACGTCAACAACGCGCGTGTCACCAAAATAATCATATCCCCAAGCTTTTTCCAGGAGTTGCTCCCGGCTTAGAACCATACCATGATGCTGCGCAAGGGTAACCAAAAGGTCAAACTCTACTGCTGTGAGCTCGATCAATTGTTCGCTTACCCATGCTCGTCGTTCGGATGGATCAATGCGAATGTGCGAAAAGACTAAAATAGAAGAATTTTCGGAAGGATTATTCAAGTTTTGAATTCGCCGCAAGGCTGCCTTTATTCTGGCAATCAATTCACGAGGGCTGAACGGTTTAGTCAGATAATCATCAGCTCCGACTGAAAGACCAATGATTTTATCGGATTCTTCAGAGCGTGCTGTAAGCAGGATCACGTACACATTTGATTCTCGCCGCAAGTTGGCGAGCAGCTCGATCCCATCCATACCTGGCAGCATAACATCCAGAATGATTACGTCTGGTTTGAATGTTCTGGCAGTGGTTAAACCGCTCATACCATCCATAGCAGACAAGAATTCATATCCTTCTGCTTTTAGATAAGCAGTTACGACATTATGGATCGAGGGTTCGTCATCTATCAAAAGTATTTTTGCGTCAGTCACACAAACTCCCTTCTGGTACAAGTTTCATTTTGGTTTTAGTTATATTTTACATACAAAAAGGGACCGGTGTTACAACCGATCCCTGGGAAGGAATTTGTTTATTAACTTCTATTCAAACATTTCAACGAAAGTTCCATGCCATGTGTGTAGAAATACTTGCCCGCTAAAACCATTGACACTGAGCATGCCAGTTACATTACCATCCTTCGTAATATCTATTGTGTAATAGCCATAGAAGGGGTCTGCATCAGTAGCTGTCTTATAACCAGGAAATTTTTGATCCAAATAATCTTGGGCAGTCTTAAGAGCTTGTTCAGAGGTAACAGTCATTGTCGCAGAAACTGTACCGGGGTTGGCGCTTAGACCACTCATCATTCCACCGGCTCCACCCATCATTCCACCAACTCCACCCATCATCCCGCCACCACCATTCACGTTGTTATATTTAAGATTCCACATCATGTTTGGACCGAATTCAGGATAGACAGAAAGAGTCGAAGGATCAATCAAGAGCTCCATCGCGCCAATGCCGGTACTTTTCTCAGTGATACGGGCATAGGCATTGTTATCAAAGATCATGATTTCTTTGAGCGCAAGATCAGAGTTATTCAACCCTTTGAGATAACCCTCCACAGCTTGTGTAGCCTGGTCAATAGATAAAGGTTTGACGGCAATGCCACCCATCATGTTATAACCATTGCCCATCATTGAATAACCTTGATTAACATAACCGCGCCCCATCATCCCTGTTGAGCTGAATCCAGTTAATCCCAGATTAGTGCGTCCCACAAACAGACCTGCACAAAAAATCAGAGCGCTCAAAATAATTCCACCGATAACCACTAAAGTAATTGCCAAAGTTTTCTTCATTTAAATTTTCTCCTATCAGACTATGATTTCTTTACTTATGACTCAAGTTTATCCGCTGAAGATAAAGCGACCGTAAAGTATTTCTAAAGCTTTTGTAAAGAATGCTCGGCCCTTTAATGTAAATAGCGTAGTTCAATCAAGAAACAAGATGAAAGAACAACGCTATTTCTGAACCCATTTCAATTTAGCCAATAACTATTACTCCATGATGATTGCGGAATAACTGTGAACCCCGTCTCCGCCAGCGCTAGAAATAATTTTAAGAAGTTTTGATTTTTCGATAAGGTTTGGATTAAAAGTAATCTCGCCCAAACCATCAGCATGATCAATGAGCGCATCGATCACCCCATATTCATTCATTAATGCGTTTTTAACTCGCAATGCACAATTCGGACAATTTAATCCCGAAATTGCCAGATAAGTGACTAGGGTTGTGAGTTTTTCTTCTTCGGTGATCAATTTATGAACAGGTGTAATTTGGCAGGGATCTTTCATTTGTGGATCCTTATGTTTTATCAGTTTTCGTAAAGCGCCGTTCATTACCTATGAGTATGAACGGCGCTTTACTCAGTACAGGAAGAGAAGAATGACTCTACTATAATTTGGCTACACAAATTGGGATAGTGCCATTTCACCCAGAATAACATAGGTGTTAATGCTTATTTGAAATCACGCGTCTCAGCGCATGACAAACCTTTTCACAGTTCGTATCATTCAAATTGCTCGAACATTTTAACCTTAGGTATGAAATGATAAGACCAATGATAACCAAAAGAAAAAGAATACTTATCCCACTGGGAGCTGGCATTCTGGGTGCTTTTTTTCTTTCAACTATATATTTTGGGATTGTTACCTGGGCAGAAAGTTTTGATCATGCGATTGAGTTCTTCTGGCAGGATAGATGGATTGTCATTCCAATTATTCTAGGATTCGGCGTTCAGGTAGCTCTTTATGTCATTTTAAGGTTCAGACTATTTCTGCCGGAAAACCAAAAAGGACTAAGTGGAACAAGTCTTGGAGCCAGTGGCTCAACATCAACTATTGCGATGGTTGCTTGCTGCGCCCACCATATAACGGACGTTCTACCAATTCTGGGACTGACAGCGGCAGCTACCTTTCTGGCAAAATATCGATTGGTTTTTATGGGAGTTGGCCTAGGAACTACTTTTTTAGGGATCATTTATATGATGGTCCTTCTCATTCGAGAAAGACAAAAAGTTATGCAAATAGTAATTAATACTTTTAATACTGAGGAAACGATATGAAATTCCCAAGATTATTTTTCTTGATCCTATTAACAACAATATTTATAACAGCTTGTGCAGTCCCTTTAGCCGGTAGAAAAAGTTCTGGAAAACTACCAACAACAACCAGCTGCGCAACTCCTGAAGCAGACAATGTCGCGTCATGCCAAATCAATCCCTCGACAAGTTCTACAGTTGTGGCTACTGAACCTGTATCCTCCCAACCTGACCTTACACAAACAGATACTCAAGGAGCCATCACTGTGGAGATTACTCCGGAAAATCTGGATCAACCAGGAGATACCCTAATTTTTGATGTCATACTGGACACCCACTCCATTGATCTATCAATGGATCTGGCTCAACTTGCCACGCTTACGACAGATTCGGGGATTACGATCCAGGCACTAAATTGGGATGCTCCCAGGGGTGGACATCATGTTACTGGAAAATTGTCTTTTTCAACATCCTTGAACGAAACAAAAGTAATTGAAGGAGCTAAAAGCTTTAGTATCATAATTTCCAATCTGGACGTGCCGACTCGTCAATTTTTATGGTCAGTAAATTAAAAGGAGAAGAGAATGTCAAAAAAACATGGTCTGATCATGGTTGCATGCTGTGTTATTGCAATGGGTGCTCTGGCAGCAGTCTTCTTATTAAAAGTACCAGTAAACAACGTGTTTATTGTGTTAATGATCCTTATATGCCCGTTATCACATTTCTTTATGATGGGCTTGATGAGGCACGGCGAGCATGATCACCACCAAACCAATAATCAATCCGCAATTCCCTCACCAAGTGAGTTGGGAAAAGAGTAAAAGTGATGTACGATAAGCCTCCAACCATTTCTTCCGGTGACCAGCCGTTGTGGCTCCTTCGAATCTTGAATAAGGCAGGTTCCAAGGAAAAAAACTATTTAATCCTGGGGCTTGTTGGGTTAATGGTTATCGGATTCTTTGTCTACGGGATTCTTATTTTTGGTTCGGTGAATTCCTCAATTCGATATTCACCTGGAGATGTCGTGTACGGCGAAGAGTTGCGGGCGATTCATAATATGGATACAGCGGATTTTGTATCGGTTTCTGAAAATACTGCTGCCAATCAATCAATAAAACCGGAAATTCGTTTATCAGAAACATTTTACGATTTTGGAGAAATCGGTTCTACTCAGGTCGTGACGCGTACTTTTGTCATCGCAAATTTTGGTCAATCTCCATTGATAATCCAACGAGCCTATACTACCTGCGGCTGCACGACAGCTGATTTTACAGCATCTGTAATCCCTCCAGGCAAGGTGGTTTTAATGACTCTTCGGTTTGATGCTGGATACCACGCCATGAGCGGATCAACTATCCGCCGGGGCGTGATGATCGAGACTAACGATCCTGATCACCCAATCCAGGAAATATGGATACAAGCGTCGGTTTTGGGAAACGGAAATTGATTACGCGCCGTGATTTTCTTAAAGATACGATTCTTGGAATTTCGTCTCTCGCAATCCTTCCATTAAAAAACTGGCAACCTAGACTTCAGTTTCCGCTAGTAGAACGATTGGGTAGGGTAACAGTCGGAATGGCGGAAGTGAAAGCCAAACCAGACGCGGATAGTACAACCATTTCGAAAGTTTACGAAGATGCTGTTCTCCCCTGGCTAAGGGAAGTAATAGGTCGTCGGCCGTACCGGCGGAATCAACGCTGGGTGGAGACTCCAGACGGGTATATCTGGGCACCATATCTTCAGCCAGTAAAAGATATTTCCAATGAATCGATAAACTTATTACCAGAAACCAGCATAGGAGCTGGGATGTGGGTGGAAGTAACGGTACCTTTTGTTGATCTTCTACTTGCCAATCCTCCAGCGCGTTCTCCGTGGTTACAAGAAGATCAAACCCCGCGGTTATATTTTTCACAGGTCTTTTGGATTGACCAAATTAAACAGGATGAACAAGGGCAATCCTGGTATCGGGTTAACGAGCGATACGGCTACGGGGATATTTTTTGGGCCAAGGCAGAAGGTTTTCGGCCTTTACTAAAAGATGAGATTGCACCAATTCGCCCAGAAGTTGAAGACAAAAGAATAGTCGTACATATTGCTCACCAGACGATTTCCTGTTTTGAGGGCAAGAATGAGGTTCATTTCGCAATGGTTTCAACAGGGATTCAGGAAGATATGAATGGAGCTCGAACACCCCAATGGGAGACTCCCCTTGGTGAATGGCCGATTTGGAGAAAAGTCATTTCGGTTCATATGTCAGGCGGTTCCACGGGAGGTGGATATGACCTTCCCGGCGTGAGCTGGGTCAGCCTGTTTGAAGCCAATGGAGTGGCTATTCATTCAACATTTTGGCACAACAATTTTGGAGAGCAAATGTCACACGGCTGCGTAAACGCGGCACCAGAAGATGCCAAATGGATATTTCGTTGGGCAAATCCAATTGTTCCTTATGACCCAGGAGATCTGACAATCGGCATGCCAGGAGGAACCAGTGTGGAAGTAATCGAGGCTTGATTTTTCGTGCGATGATTCTCTGGTTTTATTAAAGATTCGAATTTCTTCCTGGGTGTTTTATTCTCATTATCCATAGAGGCTCTATTTTCGGTATAATCAAATCGGATAATTTATATCTATTTTAGGAGTTTAGAAATCTATGTTACCTAGTTATCTACTTGCCTTACGTGAAGGACTGGAAGCAGCGCTGATCATCGGAATCGTTTTGAGTGTGTTGCGCAAAATGGATCGCCAGAAACTCAATGCTGCTGTCTGGATTGGTGTATTAAGTGCAATTTTGTTCAGCGGGTTGGCTGCTTTGATACTAAACTGGATTGGCGCGGAATTTGAAGGAAAGGGTGAACAGTTATTTGAAGGAATCACCATGTTCCTGGCTGCTGGTATTTTGACCTGGATGGTTTTTTGGATGCGAAAACAATCTACTGTTATGAAACAGAACATCGAGTCTTCTGTGCGGCTAGCAGCAGAAGGACAAGGACAGAAAGCATTGTTTTTGTTGGCTTTTCTTGCAGTGGCCAGAGAAGGAATTGAACTGGCACTCTTCTTACTGGCTATCCGTGGGACAACCAATCCATTTCAGGAATATCTTGGAGCCGGTTTGGGAATATCTTCTGCGGCGCTTATCGGTTGGGGTTTATTTGCCACCACCCGAAAACTTAGCCTCACGCGATTCTTCCAATCAACAAACGTCTTGTTGGCTTTGTTCGCGGCGGGTTTGGTAGGGCTTGGTATTCATGAGTTTAATGAATTAGGTTGGATTCCAGGTATTGTTGAACATGTGTGGAATTTGAATTCATTTTTACCCGACCAGTCCACATTAGGGCAATTGCTCAAGGCTTTGGTTGGTTACAACAGTAGTCCTTCCCTGAGCCAGGTGATCGGATACTTTGGGTATTTTGGTGTATTAGCCGGTTTTTTTTGGATAAAACAAAGGAATTCGCAATCAGAAGATCCAACTAGAAAGCTAATAGTTTAACTATGTAAAAGTTCCATTTCTTCACAATTTATTCCGAAGCAAAATGCCGTGCAGCTTGGTACGTGGTTTTCTGCTCTCCAATAATGGTTGATAGAGCAGTAATAAGAAATTGAAATTGCCCTCGTTTGGTTAAGGAATATTTCACACTTCATCATTTATTATGGTTTAATTTTCCTCAATAGCTAATCCCACAAACTGAGTAAACCCATACCGGGCTTATAGTGAAGATTCTTTTAATATTCTCGAGCCCGTTCTATTTCAGCACGGCGCCATAAGGCAATTTGACCAGATGTCCAATTGGCACACCATACAATTTGATGGTTACGATGCACTTACCTCAGATGGGCCTTATCGTGCTGCTTGGGCAAAAGAGAAAACATTAACCCACATAAAATCCCTGTCTGGTGTTCAATTGGATCCAAAAATTATTGGCGCATTTTTAAAGATGATGGAATAATTTACCAGATTCTTTAGAATGATAAATTAATGTTATGTGTAAAGACATAATCAGACAAAG
>PNNU01000035.1 GCA_013824385.1 Anaerolinea sp. | reverse complement strand
CTGATCATCTTCGGCATCACTATGATCCGCTCTGCCATTGCCGGAAATATTGAGTTGGCCGGGTATGTGAACCGTCAGGCAACTTTTGCGGGAATCGGTCTGGGTGTTATGGTCATCGCCACCTTGATCGATTACCGTTACTGGCGCAGTTTTTCAAAAGTGTTTTATGCCATCACTTTCTTATTCCTGTTAGTTATTTTGGTGGCAGGAAAAACCAGCTTTGGCTCTCAGCGCTGGCTCGAAGTGGGTTTGGTCAATATTCAACCTGCCGAGTTGGCAAAAATTGTCTTAATCCTTGTTTTGTCAGATTATTTCGCCAAAAGCTATGCCAAAGAAAAAAATATAAAATGGATGGCAGTTGGTTTGATCATCCTAGCCGGAATCGTTGGCCCGATTGTCTTGCAGCCAAACCTCAGCACTTCGATTTTGCTGGCAGTGATCTGGTTCTCCATGTTGTGGATCAGCGGTTTACCTCCAAAATATATCCTTTACATGGGCTTGGCTGGCGTCATTTTAGGAGCAGCCGCTTTTCCATTCCTAGAGCCCTACCAGCAAGAAAGAATCACGACGTTTTTGTTCCCTGATCCAAACGCGCGCTATGGCAATACCTATAACATTGAACAGGCGTTGATCACCATCGGCAGCGGCGGATTGTGGGGGCAGGGCTACGGACATGGCACCCAGGTTCAGTTACGCTTCTTGAAAGTGCGCACCACAGACTATATCTTTTCTGCCATTGCTGAAGAGTTTGGTTTTGTGGGGACGGTTGTGCTAATTGCCATGCTGGCTTTTGTGATCATCCGCTGCATTCGCGTGGCGCGTAATTCCACTGATCGTTACGGCGCCATGATCGCCTATGGCTTTTCTACATTAATTTTCTTCCAAACTGTTGTCAATATTGGGGTAAACTTGAAGCTGATTCCGGTGACCGGGCAGACCCTGCCTTTCATTAGTTATGGCGGCAGTTCGCTGCTCTCCTTGATGCTTGGAATCGGTTTGATCGAAAGTGTTCTAATCCATCAAAAAAAATGAGTTGAGAGTGAACCATGACTGAATTGAAGCAACCCGCAAGAGTAAGATTTGCCCCCTCGCCGACCGGGCACATGCACCTTGGCAGCGCCCGCACGGCTTTATACGATTATTTGATCGCCAAACAAACCGGCGGCACATTCATCTTGCGTATTGAAGATACAGATACCAAACGCTACGTCCCCGAAGCTGAAGAAGAGCTAATCAAAGGGCTTAAGTGGCTTGGGATCGAATATGATGAAGGCCCAGGCAAGGGCGGCCCCTATGGACCGTACCGGCAGTCAGAACGAAAAGAAATCTATTCCAGGTATGCTGAACAACTTATTGATTCAGGCCATGCTTTCTATTGCTTCTGCACCCCTGACCATTTGGCAAAGGTGAGAGAAGCCCAACAACAGAACAAAGAAAATATACATTATGACGGCACCTGCCGTGAGATATCTGTTGAAGAAGCACGTAAGCGCATCGCAGCGGGTGAGAAGTACGTTATCCGTTTTAAGACGCCTAAAACTGGCTCCACCACTGTCCACGACCATTTACGTGGTGACATCACCATCGAGAATAAACAACTTGATGACAGTGTTCTTGTAAAATCAGACGGTTGGGCGCTTTATCATCTGGCGGCCATGGTGGACGATTATTTGATGAAGATCACCCATGTGGTTCGCGGATCTGAGTGGCTGCCGAGCCTGCCGCTGCACACTTTGATTATTCGTGCTTTTGGCTGGCCTGAACCTACGTTTATTCACCTATCAGTGTTTCTCAAACCCAGCGGCAAGGGCAAGATGAGCAAACGCGAAACCGTGGATGCAATGAAAGACGGCCATTCCATTTTTGTGAAAGACCTCGAAGAACTGGGTTATGTCCCCGAGGGTGTGGTCAACTGGACGGCCCTTATGGGCTGGAGTTACGATGATCACACTGAATTCTTCTCGCTTCAAGACCTGGTTGAAAAATTCAGCATTGATCATTTGAATCCTTCTCCAGCCGCCATCAATTTCACCAAGCTGGATTATTTCAACGGGCTGCACATCCGCAGTTTATCGGATGACGATTTGGCCAATCGGATTAAACCATTCCTTGAAGCTGCCGGGTATAAACCCTCATTTGAAACATTGGTAAAGCTCGCTCCAATTTTGAAAGAAAGACTACCAACCCTCGATGATGTGGTGGATATGGCCGGCTTCTTTTTCAAGGATGAGATTGCTTATCCTGCCGACGACTTGATTGCCAAAGGACTTGAAAAAGCACAGTGTCAGGAAGTTTTGAAAAAGACACTGCAAATCCTCACTGGGCTGAACGGAATCCAAAAGGACCTTGCAGAACCACCAATGCGCGAGCTGGTCGAGGGCAGCGGATTCAGTGCTGGACAGGTTTTTGGTATCTTGCGTGTAGCTGTGACTGGCCAAAAGGTCAGCCCTCCTTTGTTTGAAAGCATGGAAGTTATCGGTCAGAATACTGTCCTTAATCGAATTCAACAAGCCATCATGCTGCTGGATTAATTTTTTTGTTTGATTAAAAGAATTGCTCCGGCCAAACCGGAGCTTTTTTTTATTTTTTCTTGAGATATTATTTGCTATTTATGTATATAATTATCAGAATTTAAGAAGGTGAGCCATGAAAAAGACGTCATTTCAAATGCTTGAAGGCAAAATTGTATTGTGGTTGCGCGATAGGGTATGCGAAGATGCTGACCAACTACTCTCAAGCGACCAATTCCGTAAGTTTCTGCACCGCTGCTTGAGTGATATCCAAACCAAAAACTCCAAGTTAATGGGTGTCTTTGGTGGATCGACCATCACGGATAAAGACGAAGAGAAATTGATCGCAACTTTGAAATTCCTCACCAACCTGCCCGCGGAACATGTCGTCAAGCTCGTGGACGGTTCTGACGTCTTTTTCAAAGATAAAAGTCTCTTTAACAGCCTGGTGGAGCATATCTATAATTACTGGCGGCATTTCCAGCGTTTAATTGTCAGTCAATCTGATCTGGATAATATCGACTTAAAGCCGAACACCACCTTCAATCGCACCATTGAGCATCTCACAACGTTGATTCGAAATACCTATCGAGATATTCAAGTCAATATCACTGGCAAATATCCTCGCATTTACCGCCAGGTGAGCGCCGGTGCTGAAATTGCCGCCATCACCAAGTTAAAAAATCTGGCCATCCCCGAGTTATACAAACCAAAACTGCAAGATATTGGTGTGATCAGGCAGGTGCTACTCTACCCACCGATGATTTTTAACTCCAAAACCAACAAGCGCACTGGTTTCTATGAAGAAGTTATAGAAAATCCATTTGTAAAACTCAATCTTGAGCCGGAGAAATGGCTTTGCTATCCTGCCATGGTGGGGTCGCTATTGATCCTGGTTTACTTCTCAACCGATGAATTTGAACTTAACTTCGCCATGTGTAATTTGTTTGAACTGGCTACCGGCCCTGATTTGAAACGTAAACCGGACGCAATGATGTTCTTTGGTGTGGATTCAAAAGATATCCCTGAAGACCTAAGATTGAAATCTTATTTTTACGATGATAAGAAAAACGACATGTTGGTTGGCATTGTTCCGGATGATGACAGCTTTGGATATTTTGGTTATGTCAAAAAATTGGTGCTGACACTGCATAACATCCGAATGATGAAAATTGGCAGACTGCCTTTCCACGGCGCATGCTTCCAACTTAAGATTGCCAATACACCAGCCAAAACGATTCTGGTGATGGGTGATACCGGCGCCGGCAAATCAGAAACACTTGAGGCTTTTCGTTCCATTGCGGCGAAGGAACTTGAAGACATTACCATCATCGCGGACGATATGGGCTCGCTGTCTATCAATGACAAGGGTGAAGTTCTGGCGTATGGCACCGAAATTGGCGCCTTTGTCCGGCTGGATGACTTACAACCGGGTTATGCTTTTGGTCAAATAGACCGTGCTGTGCTGATGAACGCCAACCAGGTTAACGCCAGGGTGGTTATCCCCGTTACCACTTACGAGACCATTATGGCGGGTTACCATATTGATTACATACTGTATGCCAATAACTATGATCCGATCCCTGAAGGCGAGATCGCCATCCGGCGCGTAAATGATGTAACCAAGGCCTTGGACATATTCCGCTCAGGACGTGTGATGAGCAAGGGCACCACCACCACCACCGGCATTGTGCAAACCTACTTTGCCAACGTATTTGGTCCACACCAGTACCAGGAACTGCATGAAGTGCTTGCCAGGCAATACTTTGACAAATTCTATGCCAACAATGTATATGTAGGTGAAATGCTGACCCAGTTGGGTGTGCCTGGCTGCGAGCAAAATGGTCCGCTCAACGCCGCGAAAGATCTGTTGAAACTGATCAAAGGGTAATCAAAAAACTCATAATACTCATATTTAGTCCCGAATTCTTTTTTTTCAGAATTCGGGACTTTGTAATAAAGAATCAAAATAAGTCAACTTGTTAACATCAAAGTATATTTATATATTTGGATAAATCTGGACTTAATTATCTAATAAAAATATATGTATTTAATTATTGTATCTACTTAGTTAACCTGCCAACTGACTGCCTTATAAGCAAAATGTTTAAAAAACACGTAACAAAGACGTGAGTTCTTCCATAAGTTCAGCTTCCGTAACTTTCTTTTGAGTTACCCACCACATCATGGTGTAGACCAGCGCGCCGGTGAAGAATTGAGCCATGACCTGAGGTGATGCCGGTAGTGAGATCCCACTTTCGGAATCTTCCTTCAATTTCCGCGTAATATCCAATGTGATTTGCCTGGATAGAATATCCATGATGGTTGGCAGCATATTGCTCTCAAGCACCGATTGCACTAGTTTTTTATTCGAACTCAGAAAATCCAGGGCGTGCTTGATAATGTCAACATAAAACGATTGCGAACGCATATCTTCCGTGGGTGGCCGGATTTGAGCGTCAAACTCGGTTTGTTTCGCTCGAATTACAAAAGCAAAAAAATCAACCTTATCTGCGAAATGCTTATAAAAGGTGGCTCTTCGCACCATAGCTCTATCGCACAATTCATTCACGGTGATATTCTCGAACTTTTTTTCACTGAGTATCAGTAAAAAAGTTTCAGTGAGCGCTTTATAGGTTTTAATAACTCTCAAATCAGTTCTTTGCTCCACGACTTTCTCCTTTTTGGAAACACTCAGCAGGGATATGTCAATTAGGTGACATTCATGACTTTTTTGTACGTTGTCAGGCTAATCCAAGGGGAGTATATTCCTTTATTGAACAAATGTCAAATAAGTTGCATAGTATCGATAAAAGGAGAAAAATGAACATCTACACTACTATGTATCACGCACGCAAGCCTGAGGGCATTGAGAATCGCAAGGCCTATATTGTTGGAGGCGGAATCGCCGGGCTCGCGACCGCGGTATTTCTGGTGGATGACGCCAGGATGCCGGGCGAGAACATTACCATTCTGGAGAAATCTGCAGTTGTTGGCGGCTCCATGGATGGCACAGAATCCAAGAAGGGGTATCTCTGCCGCGGTGAACGAGAGCTAGAACCCTACATGGAATGCCTCTGGTATTTATGCAGTAAGATCCCCTCACTGGAAGAACCCGGTAGAACCGTGTTGGATGAGACCGTGGATGTTAACAAAGATTTCCCCATCCATTCAGAAAGCCGTTTCTTACAGAATCGTGGCCATATCTATGAAAAAATCCACGATTATCGCATGACACCAAAAACCAATAAAATGTTTGATAAATTCCTCGCAGAGCCGGAGAAGAATCTTGAGGATGTGTCGATCGAGGGTTACTTTGGCAAGGATAGCGATTTCTTTGACTCTTCAATGTGGTTATGCTTCCATTCCATGCTGGCATTCAAACCGTATCACAGTGCTCTAGAAGCGCAGCGCTACCTGCACCGTTTCGGGTTGGCGAACCGCATCGAATACCTGGAAGGGATTTTGCATACCAAACGCAATGAATATGACTCGATCATCAAACCGCTTAAAGTCTGGTTGGATGGTTTTGAAGTTAAGGTAAACTATGATTGTTCTGTCTATGATCTTGATTTGGATGAGAACAGCAACACCGTCCATGCCATCCATGCGCGCGTCGGTGGCAAAGAAATGATCATTGAAGTCAACGATGAGGACCTTGTCTTTGTGACAAACGGTTCCATGACCACCAACAGCCGCTTTGGCGATAACACCCACATAGCAAACACGGTTTATTCAACTGAAGACCTAGGACTGTTTGAACTGTGGATAAACCTTGCTAAGAAACACGAGAAGTTTGGCCACCCAGAGAAGTTTCTGGGGCAGGTAGACAAGACCAAGTGGATGAGCTTCTTCCTGACCGTCAATGATTATCCTGAATTCTTCCAACGTATGGAAATAATGACGGGCAGCAAATCAGGGACCGGCGGTGCTATAACCATTAAAGATTCTGGTTGGGGAATTTCCTTCGCACTTTATGATCGCGAATATTTCCCCGATCAAGGTAACCGTGACGTTCTCTGGGGCGATGGGCTCTTTGGCGAAAGACCTGGTGATTTCATCAAGAAACCGATGGCTGAGTGCACAGGCAATGAGATACTCACCGAGTTGCTCTATCATCTGAACATGTTGGATATATTGGATGATCTGATGGAACACACTTATGTTTCAACCGTCATGATGCCTTATATCACCAGCCAGTTTATGCCCAGAAAGGAGACTGATCGTCCGCGCATTGTACCAACCGGCTGCACCAACCTGGCATTCATTGGTCAATATGTTGAAGTTGCAGAAGATGTTGTGTTCACTGTCGAAACTTCGGTCAGGACCCCTCTTGAAGCAGTCTATGCGCTGACCAAGCTTGATAAAGATATAATCGAGGTCTATCCGTCCAAATATGACGTACGCTACTTTGTGGAGCGGTTCAAAAAGTTCGGTAATATCGAAGGAAAAATCACGGTGAAGGACCTCCCAAAGATTAATCCGTTGAAGTTGCCGGAGATGATAAAAGGCCTTCTAGCGCAAATCAACAGCATCCCGCCGTATTACAAAATGTATCCGGGTCGGGATCGCACTGTCCCGGATAAAAAGAGCGTCTTGAATCCGCAGTTCCCAAAGGATTATTAATCCATATTTTACGATTGAAGCGAAAAAGATCTTTCTGAAATTTTTATTGGTTTATAAGTCGGGGGCTGTCCTAAAAAGCAAGTAAAGATAGCCCCTTATTTTAAAAATGGATTTGTTTACAACATGAGTTGGATAAATTGTCTTTGCCTGCGCTGTTTCTAGTGTTTGTACTCCTGGTAGCCATTGGACGATTTTGGATTTTGCCACTTTGTGTTTACATTTACTCAATTTAATTAAAATAAAAAAAGAAGCCTGTAATACAAACGGCTTCTTTCTGAACTCTTGTGTAATGTTAATATATCGTTCATATTTTAATTGCATCCATAGACTATCTCTATTACAAAACCCTCCAGATATAGGTAAACGTATTTTTCATAAGATTTTCGTATTTGTTTTGGGGATCAATGATATACATATAGACGTCCCCCTAACAACTTGAATATAAGAACCTGGCAGATGAGTGGACCTCAATATCATTTGGGAACTGACCTCTCTTCTGTTCCTAAGAGAGAAGAGATTCTATCCAATCCTGAACTTCTTGACTGAAACTTTGATACATGTCGGAAACTTAATCGAACTTTTTTACACCTTCCATTCCTGCAAGTAGAAAGTCCCGAATATTGAGATCCTTATAATCAATTAATTCTCTTAATGCTTTTTCAACTTCGGCAGGGGACCTATAAAAGTAATGCTCAATCTTTTCTTTCGCGCTAGCGGGATATTCTTTAGCTCTAGCTAGCCAATTCTTGATTGTTTTATCGAAACATTCCAAAATGGACTCTCTAATAAAGTCTTCTTTGCTATTGAAATAATAATAGAAATTCCCCTTTTTAATATCCATTTCAAGAAGTATGTCATCCAGACAGACCTCGGAAAGACCTTGTTTTAGAAATACAGAATTAAATTTTCGTAACAGTTGCTGTTTTCTATAAAAATTTCTCAACTCTTTTTCAAACTTTTACATAATGCTCTATTCCTCCAAATTGATGCTTGTACAAAATAACACCTTATTCTATATGGTCAACTCACTAAATTGTAAAAGATTTAGGTCAACAAAAGCTGTGATATTGATATAGAATGCAATAAACCGATCGATATCACAGCTTAAAAAATTTCCGTTTTATTACAATAAATTATTCGAAATCGATGCTTTTTCCAGTTTGGAGAGGATGGTTTTTTAATCTTCCCGTTGAAACAAAATCCTCCGCCTGTCATTTTCCAGGGTAGCGATAATTAACGTTGATCCTTAAAGCCTTGTCCAATTCCTCGGGGGTGAGCAGAGAGACTGTCTTCATGGTGAAATAGGCGCTGGCATTGCCGGCTAATGAAAAAGCAGTAGCCGACATATTATCCGGCAAATTGACGATCACATAGAAATCATTTTCACCCAGGGAGAAGTAAAAGGATTCAAGTGTGCCGCCAACGCTTTCGACAGCAATTCTGACTGCTTCAACTCGCCTGGGACCGCCCTCTGCTAAAAGACCTTTGAAACCTTCTGCTGTATAAGAACCGAATAGAAGATACTTATGCATATAACACCTCCATTTAATGAGCAGAATATTTCAATGAAAGCATCGTTTATATTCATTATACAGACATGTTATCTCTTTGAAGTGATAAATCCCACTCCTCAATAGAAATGGATTCTTTCATATTTTTCTAAACAGGTCGAAGTCAGAGGATTTACGAGGCGAAGCCGAGTGCATAGCTGAGTAACAAGAGTCCAACCTCACCTTATTCCATTAAAATGGTAAAAAAAAAGACAGACACCCGTGTCTGTCTTTTTGGTACTGTAGTCGGGCGAGAGGATGTGTATCATAGCTCGATGCTAAACCAACGACCTTGCCAAAGATTATTAAATAAAAAAAGACAGACGCCCGTGTCTGTCTTTTTGGTACTGTAGTCGGGGCGAGAGGATGTGTATCATAGCTCGATGCTAAACCAACGACCTTAAAACAAAAGACTGGTAGCCCTACCAGTCTTGACTTACTGTAGTCGGGGCGAGAGGATTTGAACCTCCGACCTCCTGCACCCCATGCAGGCGCGCTAGCCGGGCTGCGCCACGCCCCGAACAACGAGCAGAATTATAGCCGTCTTCGCTCAATTTGACAATGCTTTAAGCGAAGATCGGCTGATTATTTTAAGCTAACCTTGATGTGCCTTGATCAACTCTTCACGGCGGTCTGCCATTTTCGCACGGATCTTGGCCGCATCCTTGGGATAGGTGAAATAGAAGAGGGTAAAACCGATGCCGCAGATGATCCACGGAAAGGGGATCGTCCACAGCAGGGCGTTGGTCAGGCCGATCTTGACGGATAATGCGCCCGCGATCATGCTTGAGAAGGCCGACAAGCCACCTTCAATCAGGTTGACCATCGAATAGGCACTTGAGCGCCTCTCAGGGGGCACAACGGCTTGCATCATGGGTTGTTTGGCGCCTGTACCAGGCCAGCCAACCAGCAATGCGGTCATGAATGCCCAGCCCAGAAAGAGACCGAAGCTCATCTGCGGACCGTACTTGATCAGTACAAACATCAGTGGAACGCCGATGAAAACAGAGAACTGTCCGATGATGGTGCGGCCGTATTTGGCGTTTTTCTTTTCAGCATAATCACCGATGATGCCGCCGACAAAGTTACTGATGGCCGCGCCAATGACTACAAAAGCAAAAACTATCGGGGCGCTGCCCTGGGGATTCGTCAATGATATCTGGTTGGAGAAATGAAGTTCATTAACCATCCAGTTGATCAAAAACACGCCCATTACCACCCACGGCATGGATCCTGTGACGCCCTGAATAATGGCTGCCCAGATGGTGGGTATTTTTAAAGTTTCGATCATGTCTTTGACATTGATCTTATAGCGGCTTTCGTCTGCCTTGGTGATGATCCCTTGCAGTTCGGGCTCTGAAGATCCGCGGGTGGGTTCTTCAACAAACACAAGGATCACAAATCCAGTGACGATGCTGGCCAGACCCAGGCCGATGAAACCCCATTTCCACAGATCGGGGGTGGCCACAAACCCAAGGGCAATCACACCGATAACGGTACCCAAGAGGCCAATTAGACTGATCATGCCAAGGGCGCGTCCGCGTTTGTCTTGTGAAAAATGGTCTCCCAAGAGTGAAAAGGTCGCGGGCATTAAACAACCCAGACCGAGACCTGAAATGATGCGGATGATCATCAGACCTGTAAAGTTCGGCATCAACCCTACCAAAATCGTCCAGATGCCCCAGATACCAGTACCAAAAAAAAGCACTTTCTTGCGGGACCATCTATCCGATGCGTAGCCCCAAAACGGCGCGCTGACCGTCTGGGTGATACTGCGCAGGGTTTCCATGAGGCCGATTAATGCTAAATTGACACCAAAGAGTTGAACAATAATGGGTGTCAATACTCCCATAGATTGGCTCTCGCCTGAATCAACCAGATTTCCCAATCCAAGGGCAAATAAGGTTCGACCGGATCTTTTGTGTTCACCTTTCATGCAACCCTCCCAGCTTAAGGTATAAAAAGAGGTCAGAAAACATTAGCAATGTTAGCAGTAATGCGTCCTCTGACCTACGGCATAGATTCTATTACCTACTACTAATTTATATAAGTGACAAATGACGTTAATTGTAATAAATTAGTAATATTTATTTCCGTAAGCGTAAAAAGTCGGCACCCATCTGATTCTGGTTCCATTTTGATAAGCCATCTGATCAAGGTCGTGCAATTTAATTAATTCTTGAGCGGAAGCTTGTTCAGCAAGATCGTTTTCCAGTGTTTTCCACTCGGAGTCAAACCAACCAGGTATCTCATTAGATTTTACTTGATAGCCCGAAATTCCGTATTGAATTTCACGAAACCCGGCCTGTTGCATCTGGGTTGAAAGCAGCCTTCCCGCCATCGGATTGGCGCCTTGCTGAATGAGGGCTTTGGTTTGCATTTCGCCCAAAACCCATAACTCTTTTGGATTATCGATTCTGGCCAGATAATCAGGTTCGGCGAGTACAACCATGCAACCGCCAGGTTTAAGCACACGTAGAATTTCAATCAGTGCTTGAACGGGTTCTTTCAGCCAAAGGAATAAGTAATGCGCTACCACGAAGTCAAAGCAATCCTGTGAGAAAGGAAGATGATAAACATCTGCACAGTCATAATTGGAAGGAGCATCCTGTTTTTTAGCAAACTCAAGCCGCTCAAACTGGATGTCGATACTCGACACTTGAATCTTGGTAAATTCCTTTAATTCTGAGGTGATAACACCTGTCCCGCATCCAACTTCAAGGACGCGGGACTTTTCGTTGATTCCTACTTGATTGTAGAGATAATGGCGCAGCTCTTTTGTCCACCCCGCCTGGACGGCGAAACGCGCATGCCAATCCAGATTATCCATGGCGCGTAATTTTTGCCTCTGACCATATCCTGTTCCATGGATCGGTGAGGAAGTTGCCTAAAACGGCTTCCTTACCCTGACTGGCTAAAACGTCGCCATCGGGTTCAACATAAAGCCAACTTGACCCGCCACCATCAGATCGCATTTCGCCCATTTCCAATTCGAGGGCGATAGGGTTGAACGAAGAATACGGTACAGGTAAATCCCATACCAAAGAGAAACCGGCTTCAACTGCTTTTTGGGTGAATTGAGGCAGCGTTTTCCATAATTCTTGAGTGTCCGCGCTTAAAGAAAGTGACTTAACCTGCATTTTGGCAAGTTTTTCGAGTGTTTTATCAAAATCTTCCTTATTTCGAGTGGTTAATGTGAGATGCACGGTAAGGAAGATATCCTCGGCAATCGAGTCTCTGATGGCTTCCCAAGTCTGTTCATTGGCAGGGTTGAGCACGATCATCAGATGGTCAAGACCGGCATTGAGCAGTTGATGCAGGTAGTCCATTTCAGTTAATCGGCTGCCATCGGTGATCAATCCGCTTACCTGGCCGAGTTCCTGGGTGAATTGCACCAGCTCGGAAACATCTGGCCGCAAGGTGGGTTCTCCGCCGGTGAAGACCACGTGGGGGATACCCGCATCCCAGGCATTCTTGAGGATCTGTTTCCATTCTTCAGTATCCAGCAGACGTTTGACTCTATCATTCGGAGCATAAACACCGTTTGAGCCTTCTGCAACCTGATAAGTAAGGGCGCAATCCAGGCGCATGGGTGCAGTGATGCTTTGATCGTGTGGATCCACCCGTTCCATATCCAGAAAGGTCTCAGGGTCGAGGTCTGGAGTTGAAACCAGTGTTTCGAGACGTTCCTTGAATTCCTGATAATCCTTGACTGCTTCATCCTCAGAGACACGATAGCGTTTCATCATTTCTGCAGAGATGGTTTCAAGCGGAGATTCTTTAATCATATGGTAGGCATATTCCACGGCAGTGGCATTCAAATGCAGAATGGTGCTGGCGTTTATGATCAAGATGCCGGTGCCCTTGTCATCGATACGGAGGTGAAGACGGTAAGTAGGACCCGTATCCAGTTTTAACATGGCCTGATAATTGCCGGCCGGAATGGGTTTTGGCGTAAAAAGAATGTTATTGATAAAAGTATTGATCCTGGCTTTCATTTTTCCCTCCGGGAAGAACTAGTTTTAATTCACCTTTGCAGACAGCGGACATCCGCCGCCGCATTCACTTAACAAAGAACAATCATTGCATTTCACTGGCAGGTTGTGCCGTTCACGTAAAGAGATTGCCAATTCATGGTTCCAAATCTTATCCCAAGGTTCCTTCGAAATATTCCCAAGGGATTGATAATACGATTGACAGGGGATGACGTCGCCATTGGGTTCGACACACATATTGTATAAGGCGGCCGTGCAGCCTTTGACGCCCAATCCCATTTGCACAGGGTCAAAATTGCAATATTGCGTCGGCGTATACCAGATCAAGCGTTGGTGATATTTATTGGTGATCACCTGAGCAGTCTCAAGGATGGGCTGAAGTTCGTTTTCCGATAAACCTGTTCCAACGGTGGCGCCGTGACCTGAGTAGATCAGTGCGTTGAGGCCGATGGTTTTCAATCCCAACTCACCGAGGAATTCAAGTGTATCTGGGATGGCAGTTTTGTTAATCGTCAGCATGGTGGTGTTGGTCATCACGTACAAGCTGGAATTGAGCGCATTCTTCAAACCGGCTACTGTTTCTTGCCAGGCACCGGTGTGGCAGACCATTTGATCGTGGATTTCAGGTACATGGGATTCAAAAGTGATCTGCACATGATCCAGGCCGGCATCCACCAGCCTTTGTAAATAAGCCTTGTCTTTCAGTTTGCGTCCGTTGGTATTGATGCCGGTGATCTGTCCGTTGGCTTCTGCGTGGCGGATCAACTCGGGCAGGTCATCGCGCAAGGTGGGCTCGCCGCCGGTAAATACGATATGCGGAATACCAATCTTCCATAGTTCATCGAGAATTTTGAACCATTCCTGGGTCGAAAGTTCCGGGTAGTTCCGCGGACGTCCGTTGTAGCAGTGTGCGCAGGCATTGTTGCAACGGTAGGTGATTGCCAGATCCATGCGGTATGGCGCGGATGGTCTGGACGAGAAGGGTGCGGTGGTCTCAAGGTCAAGTTCACAGATCGGACAGTTTTGATCGGAGATCAAAGCCACGAGTTGATCTTGAATAGTGGCGTAATCGGTGAGGATGGTGGTCTTGGGGGCATTAAAACGTTTATGCAGTTTGCCAACAGCTTGTTCTGCAGGGGTTTCATTCAATGCAAAGAACATCATCGCCGCCGCGGAAGGGTTGAGTTGAAAGACGCGGTTGGCATTGATGATCAACAAACCGGAGCCGTCGTTATCCAACCGCAAGTGCAGACGGGATTTTTCTTCATCCATCTGGCGCAGAAAATGGTAGACACCAGCAGCAGGCAAATCCACTGCTGGTGTTTTGGTTTTAACGAAGGGCAAACGGCTGAACAGATTCATAAGGTCAGCAAACTAACGTCCGCCGCCAGCACAGGCGCAGGCACAACCGGCACAAGCACAGGCACAGGCGCATGAATGTCCGCCGCCGCTGGAACCACCGCCTGAACTGCGGTAAGTCGAAGGGGGAGGAGGTGGATTGGTTACGTTGGTCACACCGTTGGTGAAACCGGTCAATCCGCCCATCACCTTGGATGAGAAGTTTGAAACGCTGCCAACCACCGAGGCCGCAAAAGCAGAGCCAGGCATGGTGGGCATCGAGACGGAGTGTCCACCAGAGGTGGAAAGAGGAGGAGGCGTAATTCCGCCGATGGTAGAAACCGGGGTGGAGTAGGATGGTCGCGCGAAGGTGGGATCGTACCGCCACCACCATGACGGTGTGGGAATGACCATTGGTCCACTGAAGACATTGTTGGTGCGGTCTTCATATTTCTTGTC
>PNNU01000034.1 GCA_013824385.1 Anaerolinea sp. | reverse complement strand
TTTCAATATCAAGAGGCATATATTACTCTGGCGGTTTTGTATTTGACCATGACAGTTCTACTCTCCTTTTTGATGAAATATATCGAGAAACGGATCCAAAAAAATGAGCGCTGATGATATGGTGGTGGTTCAGGATTTAAAGAAACATTTCTCCGGAATAGAAGCCCTTGATGGAGTGAGTCTGACTGTGAAGAAAGGCCAGGTCATTGTGATCCTCGGACCCAGCGGCTCAGGCAAATCTACGCTTCTTCGCTGTGTCAATCAACTTGAAGAAAAAACCAGCGGCAACATTTGGATTGACGGAGAACTGTTAACTCATCAATCAAAACAGATCGATAAAATCCGGTCAGAGATTGGTATGGTTTTTCAACATTTCAATCTTTATCCACATCTGACAGTGCTTGAAAATATTACCCTGGCGCAGAGAATTGTAAAAAAGATTTCGAAAGAAAAAGCCCTGGAGAACGCAATGGCCCAATTGACTAGGGTTGGAATTCCAGAAAAAGCCAATAATTTTCCAGGTCAGTTATCTGGCGGACAGCAACAGCGTGTAGCCATCGCCCGTGCCCTGGCCATGAACCCGAAACTGATGTTGTTTGACGAGCCTACCAGCGCGCTTGACCCTGAAATGATCAAGGAAGTGCTTGAAGTTATGCTTGACCTGGCAAAAGCCGGCATCACCATGATTGTGGTTACCCACGAAATGGGATTTGCCAAGGCTGCCGCCGATGAAGTAGTCTTCATGGATAAGGGACAGATTGTTGAACAAGCCTCTCCGGCGGTATTTTTTACCAACCCGACACAAGAACGGACGCGTCTTTTCCTTTCGCAAATTCTGAACCACTAATAATTACAAGTCCATTCCAGTTTTTTGCATCACAGCCTAGTTGGCGCTATAATCGACTCGGGAGATCATTAAATATGCTCAAGAGTCGATTATCGCGTCTGGATAAATTGATGGTGTCAAACCAAGTTGACGCTATTGTTCTTAATCCTGGTCCATCGTTGGTTTATTTGACCGGCTTGCATTTCCACTTAATGGAACGACCTACAATATTTGTCTATCAACGGGGAGAGGCTCCAACCCTGATCCTGCCTGAACTGGAAACTGCCAAACTGGCAAATATTACGATGCCTATGACAGTCCATACTTTTGGTGATGATCCCTCCACCTGGCAGGGAGTGTTTGATCAAGCGTTATCCAGTTGGAAGAATAAGTCAGTTATTGTGGGGGTGGAGGCAATCCGTTTACGCTTTCTTGAGATGGATTATTTGCAAAAGGCGGCCCCAACTGTAAAATTTGTCGCTGGTGAATCAGTGGTGAGTGTATTGCGCAGTCAAAAAGATGAACATGAGATCGACTGTATGCGCAAAGCAGTCCAAATCGCCCAAAAAGGACTTTTAGCCACCTTGCCTTTTATTAAACCCGGAATCAGTGAACAAGACCTGGCTTCTGAGTTAATTATCCAGTTGTATAAAGCTTGTTCAGCCCCTGAACTGCCGTTTATGCCCATAATAGCCAGCGGACCTAACAGCGCGAATCCGCATGCAGTTCCGTCTGCGCGGAAACTTCAACTTGGGGACTTGTTGGTTATTGATTGGGGCGCTGCTTATGAAGATTATTATTCTGACTTGACCCGCACCTTTGCAGTGGGTCAACCTGAACCCGAACTAGTAAAGATTTATGAGGCGGTTCAAAGTGCAAACGCTGCAGGAAGATCAGTTGGCAAGCCAGGGCTTCCCGCAGGTGCGGTGGATGATGTCACACGCAGGGTAATTGATCAAGCAGGTTACAGCGAGTATTTCACTCATCGTACCGGCCACGGTTTGGGTATGGAGGCTCATGAGCAGCCCTATATGTTTGCAGGCAATCAATTGATCCTTGCAACAGGTATGACCTATACTGTGGAGCCTGGCATTTATTTACCCGGCAAGGGCGGGGTGAGGATTGAAGACAACATAGTGATCACTGAACAGGGTTGTGAATCACTTAGTGATATGTCGCGTGATTTAAAAATCTTGTAGAGCAGACTTGACTTTCTGGGAGAAACAAAAATGACCACCAATTTAACCATCCCCACGGCAGAACCCTTTTTTATCCCAGGCGGAAAGATTGGCTGTTTGTTGGTTCATGGATTTACCGGCACACCCAAAGAGATGCGCATGCTGGCAGATTCTCTTTCACAAGAAAAGTACACCATTCTTGGGATAAGGCTGACGGGGCACGCCACCGATCTCGTAGATATGAAACACTCCACCTGGCGTGATTGGCTGGTATCTGTGGAAGATGGGCTAAACATTCTTAAAGGATGCACTGAGCATCAGGTGGTCATGGGGCTTTCGATGGGAGGAGTGCTTTCAATGCTGGCAGCAGCACGGTATGATGTAAAGGGTGTTATTACTTTTTCAGCTCCCTGTGCATTGCCTGCAGATCCAAGGACCAAGTTTCTTCCATATATCACCTGGTTGGTGCCGCAGGTAGATAAAGGCAAACCCGATTGGCGGAATCTTGAAGCCATGAAGGACCATGTGGATTACCCTGGCTACCCAACACGTTCAGTGATTCAGCTCCAGAAGTTGATTGAGGTTATGATGAGAGAGCTGCCTCATGTAAATGTGCCGGCGATGATGGTGCAATCGCACGGCGATCACGGTATCCCGGCCGAGAGCATGGATACTCTCTACGCCAATATCAGTTCCACCGATAAAACCAGGTTGTGGGTTGAAAACAGCGGACATGTGGTGATTCGCGAACCTGAACGGGAACTAATTTTCACCGAGGTCAAAAAATTCATTAAGCGGATTACTGATTAATCATGAATCGCAATCTACTGTTAGTCACACTTGCCATGGGTGCATGGGGAGTAGGTGAGGGTTTCTTCATCTATTTTCAACCACTTTACTTGCAGCAATGGGGTGCTGATCCTCTGTTAATTGGAGGCATCTACGGTGCAATGGGCATAACCATGGCGCTGGCACAGATCCCTGCCGGCTACCTATCTGACCGGCTTGGTTCGAGAAACATCATGTGGTTATCATGGATTCTGGGAACAATATCCGCATGGACAATGGCTCTGGCCAATTCACTACCTCTTTTTGTGGTTGGTATTGTTTTTTACGGTTTGGCTGGTTTTGTGATGGCGCCCATGAACAGCTACATCACCAATGTGCGCGGCAACTTAACAGTAGGCAGAGCAATTGCTATTCCTTCCGGGATATATAGCCTGGGGGCGGTCATCGGTCCGATAATAGGCGGTTTGGTGGCTGATAAATTGGGATTTAGAGCGGTCTATATCATTGCCGGGGTGATATTCATCGTATCAACGACAATTATCTTGTTTGTGCAAAAGAAACCAGACGTACATCACATTGACCAGGAATCATTGAATTCAAAAGGACTTTTGAAAAACACTAGGTTCATGGCTTTTTTGGGTGTCGTTCTGATCACCACTTTTGCGTTATACCTGCCACAGCCATTCACGCCCAGTTTTTTGCAAAATCAGCAGCACCTTACCAGCACCGCCATCGGCATTCTGGGCGCTTTCGGAAGTCTTGGTTCTGCACTGGCCATGCTGTTCTTGAGTCACCTGGGTTCACTCACCGGCTTCTTTATCAGTCAGATCATGCTCATGGTTTTTGCTTTGCTGTTTTTAAAGGGGAACAGTAATATCCTTTTCGGATTTGGGTATGTATTTATCGGCGGTTATCGTTTATGTCGGGTGATGGTCTTATCCATTGGGCGATCATTGATCCATCCAGCAGAGACCGGGCTGGCTTACGGATTAATGGAAACCATGAACGCTGTGACCTTGATCCTCGCTCCTATTCTGGCAGGCGCATTGTATCGTTACGATCCTTATTCCATGTATCGTGTTGGATTAATCTTGTTGGCAGCAGTTTTGGTGATCAATGTGATCATTTTCTCAGTAATCAACAAACGAAAGACCAGGACAGTATGACCATAAATGTGAAGGTTTTTTCAACCGGACAATTAAGTAACAATGTGGTTTTTCTTATCGATGATGCATCCAAAGAAGCCATTGTTGTGGATCCATCCTACGAGCCGGAAATTTTACTGGATTTTATCAATAACGAGCAATTGAAGGTCAAAATGATCTTGTTGACCCACGGACATTTCGACCAATTTGCCGGGGTTAATTATTTAACTGCAAAACTGACTGAAAAACCAAAGCTGGCGATTCATCGAGATGATCTTGAATTGCTCAAAGATGGTGGAGGATCGAAAGAGTTTCATATGCCGGTGCTGCCGCCAGATGACCCTGATCTATTCCTTGAAGATCTAATGGAATTAAAATTGGGGAAGACTATAATCCAGGTGAGACTTGCGCCAGGGCATTCTTCAGGCTCAGTGATTTTCTACATCCCCGAAGTAAAAACCGCGATTTGCGGGGATGTGATCTTCCATCTCAGTGTCGGACGTACTGATCTGGCAGGCGGAAGCCACGAAACACTTATTGAGAGTATTCGCAAGCAGGTGTTTAGCCTGCCGCCAGACACTCGATTGATCCCTGGTCACGGCGAAGAAACCACAGTTCGTGAAGAAATACTGCATAATCCTTTTTTGGCTGGTTTAGCCCAGTATAATTGACCAACCTTGAAACAATGGATGGATGGATGAAACCTCGAATAACAATTAACTTATATCTGGTTCTTTTAATCATGATTGGTATTTCTGCTTGTCAGGGTTCTTCACCATTAAGTATTTTAAGTCCAACTGAAACGCCGCTGCCGCCAACTGCAACTGCGACACTTGCCCCAACTGCAACGGTAACGGCGACACCCACGATCACTCCTACGCTTGCCCCCACGGCTACGTCAACACCATCCAAAGTGACCATCCCGGCTGGCTCGGTAACCGCGCCAATCTTGCTCTACCATCGCGTTTCGACAAACAGTGAAACACAAGACAGCCAATACAACATTCCCCCGGAAAAATTTGAAGAACAGATGCAATGGCTGTTTGATAACGGTTACCAAACCATTACAGTAAGTGATCTGGCTAATTTGATCTATAACGGCGGCGAGATTCCACTGCGGCCTGTGGTGATCACTTTTGATGACGGCAACCTTGATATGTACGATAACGTATTTCCTATCCTTAAAAAATATGGTTATGTGGCTACTTTTTATGTGGTCGAATCTTACGTTAACGGCAAAGATATGGTCTCCGCAGACCAATTGAAGGAATTGATTAAAAATGGTTGGGAAATTGGTTCACATAGTAAGACTCATTCCCATCTTCCCGCATTAAATGAAGAAAATCTCCCTGAAGAAATCCGCTTGTCAAAGCTAAATCTTGAAGAAAAGTTGGGCGTAGGAATTAATTCTTTTGCTTATCCCTTTGGAGAGATTAATGACAATATAATCAGGTTAACCAGTAACTTTGGCTATAAATCAGCGGTCGGGCTGGGTAATTCCGTCACTCATTCAATAAATTCAATTTTTTATTTGTACCGGATTGAGATTAAGAATTATTTTTCTATGGACGAGTTTATTGAATTTTTTCCATGGAGCGGACCACTTTAATTAATATAAGGTGTACCAACATTAAAATATTCTAATTTCCTTGATTATTGTATACTTGTATTGAGTATAAAGAGGGGCTCCTTGGTTTCAAATTATGCAATTGGAGGCCAAAATATGAGCAAGGCAATGACCGATCTAATGAATGATCACGACGCCATATTAGTGGCGTTGGATATTTTTTCTAAAATTCTCGATTCAATTCAAAAGAAAACCACTCCCGACCCTGACGAGCTGCTTGACTTCCTAGATTTTCTCAGGGAATTTGCCGACAAGTGTCATCACGGCAAGGAAGAAGGCATTCTTTTTCCTGCCATGATTGCCGCTGGTGTACCTGATCGAGGCGGACCAATCGGTGTGATGATGGCTGAACACATCCAGGGCAGGGGACTCATCCATAACATGTTAGAGTCGTTGGAAGAGCCGGAGGATTTTGCGAGGTTTGAAAAAGCTGGCCGTGCATACATTGAGCTCTTACGAACGCACATTCAAAAAGAGAATAATGTGTTGTTTCCGATGGCAGATCGAGTCATTTCGTCCGAACAATTGGAGTCCATGTACCATGCATTTGAAGAACATGAAGAAAAAGTGATCGGGCACGGTAGGCATGATGAACTGCATGCAATACTTGATAAACTGAAAGCCAGCTATACTAGCTGAAACTCGCATTTTGCATTTATGCAGGTTTTAGCTGATTTGCCTAATTATTGCCAAATCGGAAAAACCTTTTACTCGCTTTTTATGTTTTTCTTAAGATTTGTCGTGTAAAGTTAACCAATATGGACTTATCCACTGATCCAATCGATGGGGCATGCATAGTTACCATTTCTGAAGATGGAATGAGTGCCTGGATTAATTTAAGTTCACCCAGGAATGGGGGAGCTGAAGTAACCCTGGAACAAGTTAATAAGGCACTTGAAGAAAATGGGGTAACTGTAAACATCAATCAATTGGTTGTCGAACAAACAATCTATCTTAAACTCTGGGATCACCCACATTTGGTGGCAACAGGAACCGAACCTGAAGAGGGTAAAGACGGCTATATTGAATATTACTTTCCAACTGAAGTTGATTTAATGCCGGTTGTTGAATCTGAGGATGGTAAAGTTGACTTCAGAAACTTAAATCTGATTCATAATGTAAAAAAAGGGGAACTTCTTGCTGAACGATTTCCTGCAGAAGAAGGCAAAACCGGTCAGACTATAACCGGCAAGGTAATCTATCCTCCAAAGGTTATAAATCCATCGCTTATAGCTGGACGCGATACTGCCTTTGACTCATCAGGAGTACGTCTTCTTGCTGCCAAAGACGGTCATGCCTGCATGGCAGAAAATAAACCAACCATCATTTCGCTTTATTCAGTTCAGCATGATGTTAATTTTGCAGTGGGAAACATCGATTTTGTTGGAAATGTTCAAATAAAAGGTGACGTAAAATCTGGTTTTAGCATAAGGTCTGGCGGAGACGTAGAAATATTTGGCATGGTCGAAGCTGCCCAGGTATTTGCTGAAGGAAATATCTTGATCAAGAACGGCATATTTGGCGCTGGTAAGTGCCATCTGTATGCGGGCGGAAACATTTTGGCAAAATATGTGGAGAATGCATCTCTTAAAGCATTGAAGGATGTGATCGTCAATGACAGTATTTCACGCTCACATATCAAAGCGGGCGGCAAGATCAAAGTCAATAATTATTCTGGTGATATTATTGGCGGTCATCTTGAAGCTTTGGAAGAGATAACTGCTGGAGTTTTTGGATCTGATTTGCATATAACAACTGAATTAGAGTTGGGAATCGAACCCAAATTCAGAGCAGAATATGTTGAATTATTAGGAAAATACGGCGAAAAGAAAAAAGCTCTTATGGCATTGGAAGGGTATATCAACGAGTATAAGAATTATCGTGAAAACAAAAAGGAAATATCCGAGTCGTATAAGCGAACCATGAGCGAACGGTTGCGCAACTATTCGCATTTACGCAATGAAATACTTGACCTTGAAGAAAAACTAAAAGTATTTGAAGATGAACTCGCCAAACTGGATCATGGCACGGTCAAAGCCACCAAGAAGGTATATCCCGGGGTGAAGGTGACGATTGTGAAATCGAACTTTGTAGTCGAGAGTGACCTTGGACAGACAATGTTCATTTACGACAAAGGTGAAGTCAAGCCAGTTCCGTTGAGGGGATAAGCATTTTTTCTCACATGAAGGCTGTATCGTTTCGGGAGTAATCATTTTTTTCTCTCGCGGAGGCGCGAAGTCGCGGAGAAAACCCTTATTTTGCCAAAATCCATAACATCGCAACTAATTATCTGGCAGATAAATTCGAAATAGTCTTGTATAATAAGAATATTAGTTCTATTATCTTATTTCATGTTGGGTTTTAAGGAAATGAACAATGTCTGATAAACAAAAACCCCAAGAAGGCGAGATCATTTTCTATACAACCCCTGAAGGGGTAACGAAAGTGGAAGTGGTCTTTCACGATGGAACTTTTTGGCTGCCACTAAATCGGATAGCTGACCTCTTTTCAACCAGTAAACAGGATATTTCGTACCACTTTCAGAATATTTTTGAATCCAAAGAATTGATGAAAGAAGCAACTGTCAAAGAAATTTTGACAGTTCAAAAAGAAGGAATGCGAGAAGTTTCTCGAAAACTGGAATTCTATAATTTGGATGCGATCATCGCCGTCGGATATCGTGTCAACAGCCTGCGAGCCACCCAGTTTCGTATTTGGGCAACTCAGACTCTGCGTGAATTCATCGTCAAAGGCTTCGTGCTGGATGATGAACGCTTGAAGCTTAATAAGCGTTTTGGACCTGATTATTTCGATGAGCTGCTTGAACGGGTGGGTTATTCGAATCACAAAAAAATAGGTACGAATATTATCATCAATGATGGAGTTGCAATCTAGTCTGTGTAATAAAGTTAGGTAACTAGTTTTTTCCTCTCGCGGAGGCGCGAAGTCGCGGAGTAAGAATTGAAAGGGGCGAAATATGGATGTTGATGAAATTACAGAGAAGATCGTTCATGCTGCATACAAAGTGCATACCGGATTAGGCCCAGGACTACTAGAGTCAGTATACGAAACGGTCATGGTACATGAATTAACCAAATTCGGATTTATCGTAGAAAGACAAAAGATTATTCCATTCGAGTATGACGGATTAATCTTCGATGAAGGATTAAGGGTCGATCTATTAGTGAATGGAATGGTCGTAGTAGAACTAAAATCCGTCGAAAAAATGGCTCAAGTTCATTATAAACAAGTGTTGACTTATATCAGATTGCTAAACCTTCAAGTGGGTTTATTGATTAATTTTGGAGCTCCTTTACTCAAAGAGGGTCTTCATCGAGTTGTAAATAAATATGAACCCTCCGCGACTTCGCGTCTCCGCGTGAACCAGAAAATCTGATTCCCTAATTTTATTTAACGTTCTTACATCTTTTCGACGACTTGACCTTTTGATTATTCTGAAAAAAAATGATTACATTTTCTTTTAGTTATAGATGGACTGCTTCGAGGATTAACACGTAGTACCCCTCCGCGTGAACCAAAAATAGGATTAGAGAATTTCAATAATCCATTTCCTTGACAATGCACCACCTCTCAGGTAAAATCCTGTCTGCAGTTTGGAACACGGGCCTGTAGCGCAGTTGGGAGCGCGCTTCAATCGCACTGAAGAGGCCGGGGGTTCGAATCCCCCCAGGTCCACAGGTAAGACAGGCTCTCGAAAAATGAACATATGGGCCCATAGCGCAGTTGGGAGCGCGCCTCAATGGCATTGAGGAGGCCGGGAGTTCGAACCTCCCTGGGTCCACTAAAGCAAAAACAGGAGTAGTAGATCATCCGTCAGCGAGCCGGCGAAAGCAGTGCGAGACCGACACAGTGCAGCGGAGCACAATAGATCGAACTCGCCTGGCCCCTCCAACAGGGTAGCTTTGCCGGAGAAAATAAGTAACTGGCGACGGGTATGCCCGTTATAGCTTCTGAGCGGTCTGGTGTTTTCAGACAAGCAGGGTGGTACCGCGGAGAATCTCTTCGTCCCTGATGGGAGAAGAGTTTTTTGTTTAAATCCTACCGAATGGAGCAAGAATGGCATATACACAGATCCCCTTGTACAACCCGAACGAGATCGAAAGCAAATGGCAGAAGAAATGGGAAGATGATCATCTTTACGAATCCAATATTGATGAAAGTAAACCCAAGTTCTACGCGTTGACCATGCTTCCGTATCCCTCGGGCGACCTTCATATTGGGCACTGGTATGCCATCTCACCCTCGGACGCGCGCGCCCGCTACAAGCGCATGAACGGCTTCAATGTCATGTTCCCCATGGGTTTTGATGCTTTCGGGCTGCCCGCTGAAAATGCGGCCATCAAGCGCCAGATACACCCCAAGACCTGGACTTATGCCAACATCGACAAGATGCGCAAACAGTTCAAAACCATGGGCGCCATGTTTGACTGGCGGCGCGAGATGATCTCGTCTGATGAAAAATATTACCGCTGGACACAGTGGTTCTTCATCCAACTCTACAACAAGGGTCTGGCTTATCGCAAGCTCTCCCCGGTGGATTGGTGCCCGAACTGCAACACCACTCTGGCGCGCGAACAGGTATGGGGCGATGACCGCCACTGCGAACGCTGCGGTACGCCCGTGATTAAAAAAGACCTCACCCAGTGGTTCTTCCGTATCACCAATTATGCTGAAGAGTTGCTGCGTTACGACGACATCGATTGGCCTGAGCGTGTCAAAACCCTGCAGACCAACTGGATTGGAAAATCAGAAGGTGCGTTGGTTACCTTTAAAACGGAAGCCGGCGACCCGCTTGAGATTTTCACCACCCGGCCTGATACCTTGTGGGGCGTCACCTTTATGGTGCTGGCTCCTGAACATCCGCTGGTGCAGAAACTGACTACACCCGAGCATCAAGCCGAGGTGGAGCAGTACATCCTCGATTCAACCCGCCAGACGGATATTCAGCGTGAGTCCAGCGATAAAGTGAAAACAGGCGTTTTCACCGGTGGTTATGCCATTAATCCGGTTTCGGGTGAAAAGATTCCCGTTTGGATCGCGGATTACGTTTTGATGACCTACGGAACCGGCGCCATCATGGCTGTTCCAGCCCACGATCAACGTGACTTTGAATTCGCCCGCGCTTTCAAGCTGCCCATTAAAGTAGTGGTACAACCTGCGGGTGTCTCATTGATTGACGCGGATGATATGACCGCTTCCGTCCCGGCTGTTGGAACTTTGGTAAATTCCGGCGTGTTGAGTGGCACCCCGGGCGATCAATCTATCAAAAAAGCAGTTGAGCATGTGCAGAAAATTGGCGTGGGCAAAGGGTCTACGAATTACCGCATTCGCGATTGGTTGATCTCAAGGCAGCGTTATTGGGGAGCTCCCATTCCCATGGTCTACTGCCCAACCTGCGGCACGCAGCCCGTCCCCGAAGATCAGCTACCAATTGTGCTTCCCGAAGATGTGGAATGGAAGCCGACCGGCGAAAGCCCGTTGAAGCTGCATCCCACCTGGCGTTTAACGACCTGCCCAAAATGCGGCGGCAAAGCGGAACGTGAGACTGACACCATGGATACTTTCATGTGCTCGTCATGGTATCCCATGCGTTATCTCAGCCCAGATTATGACAAGGGTCCCTTTGACCCGAAAGAGTACAACTACTGGATGCCCGTGGATGTTTATACCGGTGGCATTGAACATGCCACCATGCATTTGTTGTATGTGCGCTTCTTCCACAAGGCGCTGCGCGATATGGGTATTACCGAAGGTAATGAACCCATGCTGCAATTACGCAACCAGGGTATGGTGTTGGGAGAAGATTCTGAAAAAATGTCAAAGAGCCGCGGTAACGTGGTGGCTCCTGACAGCCTGGTGCAATCTTACGGTGCGGATACCACGCGCGCCTACCTGATGTTCTTCTCCAGGTGGGACATGGGCGGTCCGTGGAGCAGCGGGGGTATTGACGGCACTTCGCGTTGGCTGCGCCGTTTATGGACGACCGTACTGGAACCAGTTCAGACTGGCAAACCCGGTGACGAAGCAGTTAAAGCGCTGCGCCGTAAGGTCCATCAGACTTTGAAAGCAGTCACCAAGGATTATGAAACCTTCGAATTTAATACCATCGTTTCCGGTTTGATGGAACTGCTCAATGAAATGGTTCGCGCGAAAGCTGAGTTGTATGGCAGCCCGGCATGGAATGAAGCCATCGAAATCTACTTAAAGATGCTGGCACCAGTAACCCCTCACATTAGCGAGGAATTGTGGCAGCACATTGGCAAGCCTTACTCCATCCACACCCAGTCGTGGCCGAAAGTGGATGAAGCCGCCGCCGCCGAGGATGAGATCACCCTTGTTGTGCAGGTCAACGGCAAGCTGCGCGACCGCATCGTGGTGCCCGCAGGCATTTCAGATGACGACGCCAGGAAGATCGCCCTCGACAGTGAATCCGTCAAGAAGACGCTTGAGGGCAAAGCTCCGCGTCAGGTGATTTACGTCAAAGGACGACTCGTTAATATTGTCATCTAGGCTTCTGGTGAATAGTCTTACCAAAGGCGTTTGAAAAAAAAAGAATAACCAACACCTTCAGACCTCAAATCTGAAGGTGTTTTACTTAAAAACAAATTAACAAAAGTCTTAATATTTCTGAAGTGCGTTTTGCTACAATGATGACATGATCAAGAAATATTTCTCAATAATCATTTGCTTGACCTTCCTTATGGCTTGTACAAAAGTTGACAGGTCTTCAATTGATTCAAGGGTTACGGCAACATTTTCCCCAATCAGTCAGACAAACACACCAACGGAATTCGTAAGTGCCAGTGCAACAACGGAATCTACGCCTGACCTGGTATCCAATTGGGAATGGCCTCGAACCACGCCTGAAGAACAGGGAGTTTCTTCAGCAATGTTGGCAGATATGCTGGAGAAAATTAACGGTGAAGGGCAACAGATTCATAGTGTTTTGGTGATCAGGCATGGCGTTTTGGTTATGGAAGCATATTTGCATCCTTTCAATGCGCAGACACGTCATGATATCTATTCGGTCACCAAGAGCGTGACCTCCGCTTTAATAGGAATTGCGATAGCCGATGGTTCTCTTGGGGATGTGCAAACCAAACTGATCTCTTATTTTCCATCCATCGTTCCGGCTGATCCTGCAAAAAATGAAATTAGCCTGGAGAATATTCTCTCCATGACCAGCGGAATTGAATGGATGGAACCGCTGCATTCCGGGTTGAATGACCATTGGTGGATCATTGATGCAGAAGACCCGGCGCAGTATTTTTTCACTCCGGCTTTGATAGAAGAACCAGGAAAGGTTTTTAACTATAATTCTGGCGGATCGCACATGCTTTCTCTAATAATCCAACAGAGTACCGGCGAAAAGGCAGCCGCTTTTGCGGAAAAACGTTTGTTTTCACCATTGAGCATTAGTGATTATTCGTGGGAAAGCGACCTTAGTGGTCATTCTTTGGGCAGTACTGGTTTGGAGCTTCTGCCCTTTGACATGGCAAAAATTGGACAGTTATATCTAAACGGCGGAAAATGGCAGGGCGAACAGCTCCTCTCCTCCGATTGGGTGAGCAATTCAATTCAGGTGCATTCGCATCCTTCGGAATCTATGGGATACGGTTACCAATGGTGGATCAGACCACAGGGAGACTATTACGCGCTCGGTTGGGGTGGGCAGCAGATTAGGGTTTTTCCGAAACAGGATATGGTCGTTGTGATAACGGCAGGTTCAAGCGGCAGTGAAATCCTGCACGACGATTTGGTGGATAATTTTATCCTTCCTGCTGTCATTTCCAATGAATCAATCCCAGCCGATATTCAAAGTCAAGAACGTTTATCATTAGCAATCGATTCACTTGCACAGCCCAAGATTTCAACTTCTGCCTCTCTTTCAAAAATGGCTGCTGATGTGGATGGTAAGGAATGGCTGATTACCGGTATGGGAGAATGGAGTATGTTTACGCTTCATTTTCCAAATGAAAGCGAAGCTCAGTTTGATTTGACCATTGATGGAGAACCAATGCCGCTTAAAGTAGGTTTGGATGGTGTTTATCGGATAACAGACACAAAAGAATATGGACCAATTGCACTGTTGGGTTATTGGGAATCAGAAGACACTTTTGTATTGAAACAACAAATTCTCCGCGAAGCCGACCGGAGATCTACACGGATACAGTTTATCGGGGATTCAGCCAGAATATTCAGTGAGTGGTTTGTCGAACCTTATCAAGAAGAAACAGATGCTGTGCTTTTTCGACAACCTCAGTAAGGAAATTATTTATATTGTTATTATTCGTTATAATTCTAAATAAGAGGAATAACTATAGAGAAAGAGCGAATCATGAGACTTGCCGAACTGACCTGGATGGAAATTGAAGCTTACTTGAAAAAAGATGATCGTGTATTATTGGTTCTGGGGGCAACCGAACAGCACGGATATATCAGCATTGGGGCGGATGTGAAAATTCCACTTTCAATTGCCGACGCTGCATCCCAACAAACAGGTGTGCCGGTGGCGCCGCCGTTCAACTTTGGCTGCTCTTCTTATTTCACCAAGTATCCCGGAACAATCAGTATGCGGGTGAGCACCTTTATTGCAGTGGTTGAAGATATGATTCGCTCACTCCACGGACAGGGGTTCAAACGGCTGGTGATCGTCAACGGACATGGTGGTAACAAACCTGCCAAGGTGTCTCTTGGAGAAATCGTCAATGAATTGCAAGACATTAAAATCGCCTGGTACGACTGGTATGAATCATCATCTGTGAATGCCATCGCCAAACAGCACAATCTTGAAGGATATCATGCCTCATGGATCGAAGCTTTTCCGTTTGTGCGTCAGGCTAACATGCCTGCAGGGGATAAGCCTGCTTTTACTACCAATCTGATTCTCAGTTCTGATGAGGTCAAGAA
>PNNU01000033.1 GCA_013824385.1 Anaerolinea sp. | reverse complement strand
TCCTGTCAATCCTAAAGAGGCATACAATCTTAATATTGGAACAAGAGTCATCTGTAATGGAACAACTTGCAACCCAACAAGTATGGCAAACAAGAGATAACGCCCTTTGAAGTCAAGCCAGGCAAAAGCGTAGCCTGCAAAAGCAGCAAAGAGAATAGGAAGAAACGTTGCAGGGATAGTAACAATCAAAGTGTTAACAAAAGCTCGTCCCATACCTCTTGGATTTAATAAGTCAGAAACGTTACAATTTAAACTTGCTGCCTGGGTACCTGACGCACAATCCACTGAATAGGTTTTTGTGCCTCGATATCCCACGATGGCATCGATATAATTATTCAGTGTGAACTTATCAGAATTCGCTCCCGTTCCGACGGATGATTGTGATCCTTTAGGTGAAGCAAAGACGGTCCACCAACCCGTCGTATTGATCAAAGGTAATGGTCTTAACGAGGTGATAAATAATCCGATTGTAGGAACGAGCCAAACAATCATCGTAAAAATAACAATGATATGCGTAGGGATTTTGTTTAACTTATTATTTATTGCAGTCCGTTTCATCGCATTGCCTCCTGTGTTAAGAAGCGCCGGATATTCATATATATAAAAGGAATAATCGCAAATATCAAAACAACTGCTATTGCAGTTCCTCTTCCTGTCTGAAAGCTCTTGTACATTTCGTTGTACATGCGGTTTGCGATCACTTGAGTACCAAAATTACCGCCAGTCATAACATAAACGATATCAAATAATTTTAGAACATTGATGACCATTGTTGTAACAACAACAATGATTGTCGGTGAAATAATAGGAACCATGATTCGCCAAAAAACATTCCATTCATTCGCTCCATCTACCCGGGCAGCTTCAAGAATCTCATCGGGGACTGACTTGAGCGCTGCTGAAAGAATAGTCGTGCAAAAACCTGTCCACATCCATATACCAACAATGACTAACATAAAGGTGTTAAGGATATTTGTTGATAAAAACGCGACGGGGGTTCCCCCAAGCGCTGTGATAATGGCATTAATCAACCCAATTTGAACTTGAGAAGTTCCCCACGTATAGACGAACTTCCAAATAATTCCTGCTCCAACAAAAGAGATCGCCATCGGCATAAAAATAATCGCTTTTGCAAGTGCCTCGTACTTTACCTTATCAGCTAGGACTGCAAATACCAATCCAATGCTAACCGTTCCGCTGACCATCACCAGAATCCATTTAATTGTGTTACCAAATGACGAAACCCAAAAAGACTGCCATATGGTGTCTGGTGTTGACATATTTAGTTCACCTGTTAAAGCATAACGATAATTCTCAAATATTCCCCAGCACGGTTTACCTTGGATACAAGCTGTGGCTGCAGATGCGGTGCTGTCAGAATTCATAAAGCTGAGATAAACCGTATTTAACATCGGATAGACGATAAATATGCTCATAATTAATATGGCAGGTCCCAAATAAAACCATGGTACTACCTTACCTTGCTTCATGACCTGAGGAACATTTGATGATGACATAACTCCTCCAAATAACCTGGAGGTGTCGAGAATAATCTGACACCTCCAGAGAAAAACTGATTAATTTACTTTAAACCCGCTGCTTGAGCCGCAGCGATCGTGCTAAGGATGGAATCCAAGTCACCACCGGTCACATAATCGGTGATTCCCTTGAATTCTACGCTTCCAAATCCACCAGGAATGGAATCGCCAATGTCAGGGGTAAATCCAGCTGCGTTTGCGAGAATTTGTCCCTTTTTCAAAAACGCGGGATCAACATATGCGTCAGCACCAGCCAAATTAGGAGTCAGATCAAATCCAACCTGTGCCCACATTTGACCACCTTTGGTGCTGCTCAGGTAGGCAACCAAAGCCTTTACTGCAGGTTTGTCACTGAAAGCCATTAACCAGTCAGAACCACCTTGCAGACCTTGTGCTCCTGGAACTCCAAAGAAATCATAATCGGTGCCGTATTTCAAATCAGGATAAGTTGCGAGAACAGTACCACCCGCAAAACCGGATTGTTTCACCATCATGGCTTCTGGGGGATTTGAGAAGACCTTAATGATGGCGTCATTGAATCCAACAGAAACAGTTCCTGGTGCGCCGCCAACGGTATACTTGGCATCCATAGCCCATTTACCATAGATCTCATAAGCAGCTTTAACACCAGCATCATTGTAAGGAATCGTACCATCGATGATGCCTGAAACATATTCCGATCCCTGTGTAACAAGCAGGATATCCTGAATGAAGTCAGTACCAGTCCAACCTGTTGCGTCACCAGATTCCATTCCCAATGACCAGGGAACATTTCCATCAGCAACCATTTTTTCTACAAGAGTGTTTAATTCTTCCCAAGTAGTTGGAACGGTATATCCAGCAGCAGTAAAGTTGGCAGGGCTATACCAAATAAGAGTCTTGGGATCGGCTTTGACAGGGAGTCCAAGCCATTTTCCATCGACTGTACCGATGGTTTTCCAGTACTCAGCATAATTGTCAGCATTCGCACCCAAATCAGACATTGTCATTAATCCATCTTTATACTGAGTGAGTTGAGTTACATTCCAAAAAGTGACATCTGGTGGAGTACCAGCTTGTACACGAGTATCAAGTAAAGCTTGATCTCGAGTAGATTCAGCATTGATCACGACACCACAAGCTTCAATAAATGGGGCGAGGATTTTGTTAAGGTTTTCTTCCTCAGTACCAGACCATTGGTAAAGCATGCTGATCGTATCACCAGCGGCTGCACCCATGCAATCAATTTCAGGAGCAGCAGTAGCCACCGGGGCTTCTGTTACATCTACAGTTGGAGCTGCGGTTTCAACAACTGGCGCCTCAGTTGGGACTGTAGTAGCTTTTGCACATGAAGCAAGAAGCATCGTCATTACGACGATTATGCTGACTATTACCAAAAACTTAGTTTTCATTTTTCTCTCTCCTCAGAATTATTGTACTAACTTAATGTGTTACACCAATTAAATACTTCAATTATTTTTACAACCACCTCCTTAATTATCAAATTTTTTATAAAACAACAGTGCATAGATTCAATTAACTAACACGTGTTAGTAAAACATTAATTCTTTTTATGGTTATACCTTCCAAATTAAGGAAAACCAAATGGGCTTCTTGAAGTCGTTTCTGAGGTCCGATCCCAATTGCCCACATACCTCCTGCAATTGCAGCCTGAATACCTGCTGCTGCGTCTTCAAAGACGGCACAATGGAACGCTGGAATTCCAATCAGATCAGAAGCATATAAAAATAAATCCGGAGCCGGTTTTTGGTTTTCCACACTTGACCCATCTGCCACTGCATCCAACAGGTCAGTGATCCCCAGTTTTTCTAAGACAGTTCTTGCATTCTTACTTGCAGAACCTACTGCCGTTTTTATACCGGCTAACTTCAGATTTTCAAGAAGTTCTCGTGCCCCTGGTAAAAGATCTTGTTTGGATAAACATGAAATGGATTCGACATAGTATCGATTCTTTCGTTCCATCATTTCTGCGATCTGTAATTCATTGAGTTTCCGTTCTCTAAAAATCAGAAGTAATGATTCCCGGCGAGGAATACCTCGTAATGCTTCATTATCCTCTCTAGAAAAACTAATATTTTCTTCCTCTGCCAATTTCTTCCATGCCAGATAATGGAGTTCGGAGGTATCTGTGAGTACACCATCCAGGTCGAAAATTACCCCCTTTACCAACGAAATGTATTGTTGGGGATGGTCTTCAGTAATCGTTAAGGAATTATTCACAAGCATTTATCCAATTTCGTCCTGATCTATTGAACATCATAATTATTTATGTAAATCCAAGTTTGTTGTTGATTCTCTAAGAATTAATTCAGTCTCTAGTAGAACTCCAGGATATTCTGAATTATTACTTGATATCATCTTGATCAATTGTTCTCCTGCGACTTTTCCCAATTCGAAAGCAGGAAGGTGTATTGTAGATAATGGAGGGTCAAAGTACTGTGCCATTGGAATATCATCGAATCCAATAATCTCTATATCACCAGGAATTTGTAAACCGGACTGTTTGATTGCCTGGATTGCCCCTACAGCCACGACATCGCTTGCTACGAATACAGCGGTTGGAACAGGAGATAATGTGAGCAATTCTTTCATAGCCTGAAAGCCACTTGCCGGGGTAAAATCACCTTCTTTTATCAGTAACTCGTCTATTTGAATGTTAGATTTTTTTAATGCATTTACGTAACCACTTCTTCGTTGTTGAGCTGAGGAATATTCAAGTTTTGCATTTGTGATCATCGCAATTCGTTTATGTCCACATGAGATAAGGTGGTTGACAGCGGTTTCCGACCCAATCTCAGCATTGACATCCACAAATGGAATTGTTGTGTTTGCCATCTGACCTAACAAAATGATCGGCACACCTTCCTTATGCAACTTGATAAGCTCCGGGTCATTTTGAAGAGGTCCAGAGAGAATAATTCCATCCACATGATTTTCAGTAATTAATTGAGAATATTCATCTGAGTTGGAGTGATTAATATGTTTCAACAAGACATGAAATCCCCATTTGCTTGCCGCTTGTTCAATACCCACCAAAACCTGAAGCAGAAAAGCATCATTAAAAACTTGCTCCGTGCTTTGAAGGCGAACAAGACCGATCATCTTTGATTTACCGGAAGCCAGTTTTCGCCCCGAAGCATTTGGATGATAGTTTAATTGTCCTGCTGCTTCAAAAACTTTTTGACGAGTAGTTTCAGGAATGTTTGAGTCAGGGATATTGTTTAAAACAAAGGAGACCGTTGTTCTAGAGACGCCCGCAAGTTTGGCCACATCACTACTGGTTGATCTTTTATTAGCCAAAACCCTCTCCCTTTACTAACACGCGTTAGTTATATTAGTATAGGGAATAAAAAGTCGTTTGTCAATAGTTTTTGATAGATTTAACTACTCAATTCCGAATTTGAGTTATTCGGTACTCCGCGACCGACTACAAAGCCTGTTGAACTGCTAACCACCACTAACTTACTTGGTCTCTGTATAAAATTATTTCAAACAAGACAACCTAGAAGAGAAACTAACATTGAAAATGCAAATCACTCGATAAAATTCAAGGAGGGCGCACCTCCCAGACAAATGTGACCTTGAACAGATGGTAATAAAAAATGAATCTTCTCGGCATTCTTAATCAAGCACCGACCAATCATAAGACAACATGAGACAATATTAACTAAATATCACTTTGTTGATTTTTGTCTCGCTGTCCAAAAATATTCTAAGATAATGGATTACCCGCCGCTTGACCTGGCAACCAGCGTTTTCGACAAACCTCAGCCCAAAGCCTGCATTCCCCCAAAGATGGCGGTAATGTTTGACGCCTGTTATGTTGAACCTGATCAAGCCAGGGATCCTTATGTTTCACCGGTTTATGCATAGAAAGAGGATATAGAAGGGTTACCACCCGCCCTTTTCATCCTTGCGGGAATGGATTCTTTACACGATGAAGGATTTAAATATTGCGAAATATTAACTTCTGTCGGTGTGGCTACTGATTGCCATGAATATCCAAATGCAGCCACGGATTCACCTTAAAACCATCGGCTGACACCACTGATGCGGTATCAAAAATGTCAGCATTTCCAAAAAAACATCTCACTTGTAGGAAAACTAAATAACTAGAATATTGATTTCAAAATTCATCTTGAATAGTTAAATTAATAGTCTTCATTTACAAAATAATAGTGAATACAACAACACCCAACTCCTATTAAATCATCAAATTTTAAGATAACATGAGACACCAGAGGTCAGTCTACATTGTTGTCTCAAGTAGTCTTTTTTTGTCTCAAAATGTTTCAAATTTATTTCTAAGATAATCTAAGATTAATTATAAATACCGAAGAACCCGAACTATAAAATTCGTGGTCTTTTCAAAAATCAAACTGTATTCAAGTTAATTAAATAGTCCTTAAAATGACCTATCAGTGACACAATATCATTCTAATTCTAGTGAATCTTGAACCGACTACTTATGAGGAGTCGTGTAGAGTTTCCACCAGCTCCATATTGGCTTATTTCATTCTTCTTTGAAATGATTCTAGTTTAATTATTTCCATAATTTCAATATTTTCTATATTTTGTTATAACTTTTGCACCATATCCTTATTTCGTTTCATAAGACAACAATTTTCAAAATAGAAGAGTCTATGTTATTGAACTTTTATAAGTTAGATAAGATAAACATAGAAGAACCAAAATGCACCCTGTCCCCTTATTTTGCAAAACAACAATACGCATCAAAAAATGTTTTTTGGGTTAAACATAAAAAGGAAATCATTGGTGTATCTATGAACAACTCATTATTCACTGCAAAGCATAAAGAACAGAAAACAACAAAAATCTTGTTTTGGCATGGCAACAGCACTCCCGTGCCAATCAACCAAGATGTACTTGAACAAAGTCTTTTGGACCTTTCAAAACCCCTAATCCTTTTATGCAAGGAAAATACGTATTACATTTCAGATGAATATGCATTAACTTCTTCCAAAAGTGAATGGGAAGTAACAGCCACTTGCCAACCTTTCACCCCTGAATGCTTTGGCGACCCCTCGTTTCAAGAAATATACGGCGTCAAGTATCCGCTTTATGGCGGATCAATGGCAAATAGTATCTCATCGGCCGAGTTTGTGATCGCCATGGGTCAGGCCGGATTGATGGGGTCTTTTGGTGCAGGCGGATTGCTGCCACACAATATTGAAACCGGAATTTCAAGCATTAAAGAAGCCTTGAAAGATCAACCTTATTTGATTAACCTGATTAACAGTCCTTTTGAACCCTCTTTAGAAGAACTAACGGTCGACCTATTTCTTAGAAATAACATCAAGCAGATAGAAGCTTCAGCTTACCTCACCATCACTAAAAATTTGGTGCTTTATCGCGCCTCTGGCCTTTCCAGAAACACCGATGGCACCATTGCTATTTCCAACCGGATTATTGCCAAGGTCTCACGCAAAGAAGTCGCGATTAAGTTTTTGGAACCTGCCGCGGAAGATCTATTGAAATCCTTGGTGTCTGAAGGCAAAATAACTGAAGAACAGTCTGTGCTAGCCCGAGAAGTCCCGATGGCCGACGATATTACAGTAGAAGCCGATTCTGGCGGACACACAGACAATCGCCCTCTAGTCAGCATTTTGCCAGCCATCATCAGGCTGCGCAACAAGGTACAAACCGAAAGAAATTATCCAATTCTGGTACGAGTCGGAGCTGCAGGAGGCATTGCAACGCCAGAATCCGTTTTGGCTGCCTTTATGATGGGAGCTGCATACGTCGTTACCGGCTCCATCAACCAGGGTTGCGTGGAATCAGGTGCATCTGCACACACCAAGAAACTTCTCTCGCAAATGGAAATGACGGATGTATCCATGGCGCCCGCCAGCGATATGTTTGAAATGGGCGTCAAAGTTCAGGTCTTGAAACGTGGAACCATGTTTGCCATGCGCGCCCAAAAATTGTATGAGATTTACTCGCGTTATGAATCCATTGATGACATCCCTGCTCCAGAACGCGAAAAACTGGAAACCTCCATTTTTAAACTCCCACTCGATTCTGTGTGGGATGAATGCTTGAAGTTCTTTTCAATGCGTGATCCGCAGCAGATTGAACGCGCCGAGAAAAATCCTAAAGCTAAGATGGCGCTGGTCTTCCGTTGGTACTTGGGGCTGGCTTCAAGATGGTCCAATATTGGCGAAGCCGGCCGTGAGATGGATTACCAGATCTGGTGCGGACCATCCATGGGAGCATTTAATGATTGGGTGCGCGGCACGTACCTCGAAAACCCTGAAAACCGGAAAGCCGCAGACGTGAATATACAACTATTAAATGGCGCGGCTTATCTCCATCGTATCAATATGCTTGAGTCCCAAGGCATTCAATTTACACAGAAAATTAGAGAATTTACTCCCAGGCACTAAATGGGATTAACCCTCAAGGTTTGGCAATTCTTCCAAATCGAAGAACTGTTGTTTTTGAGCCACAGGCAAACATATGTTCATCACGTAATTTAGATGATGAGAAAACAACAACTGCCATTCAAGAATTGGCTTTCCATTTACACTAAAACTTAATTCATTCCACCCATTTGATGTAAGTTTTTCAATAAATGGGTGGATATTTATTCTTCTGGTGTCCATTTGCAGACCCTTTTCAAGCGCTTTTAAGTAAGCTTCTTTGGCACTCCAGATCAGATTTGCATAAATGTCTTTATATTGTTTATCCGAGTTGAAGAGCCAGACGATCTCGTCTGGAGTGAAAAAATCACCAAAAAAATCCTGAAGTCTTGGCTCAATATGTTCAAGGTCCACCCCAAAACGGACATTATCATCTTGAGAAAAAGCTGCCAGAACGCCTCCCTGTGAATGGCTGATGGAAAGCCAACCCACCCTCCCCAAGCCTTCAATCACAATATAAGGAACTCCCGAAGATTCTTTTTGAATGGAAATTGAATTTGAGGGAATGTCTTCTTTGACAGCAATTACTTTTTGGACAAGTTGTTTCACCAGCAACCTGCTGGCAAGCCATTCAGCCTGTCTTTTTGGGATTTTAAACTTTTGAAATTCCTCAATTTCTTCAACGCTGAAAAACCGCTCAAGAAGTTGAGCAGTCTTCAGAGGAGGGAATTTGGTAAAGCGTGAAAACGTCCAATTAATCATATTGTTGAATTGAAGGATCCTCTTCTCACGAAAAGGATCCTTTCTTAATTGATTATCTTAATCCTGACTTTTCGCAACCAAAGTTTTCATGGGAAGTAGATGTTGGTCATTGGGAGTCTCCACTTGCGGAGAAGTACGATAATCCATCAGGTCAAGGTAGATAATACCTTTAGAGTCAACCACTCTGGCATCAAAATACAATTGTCCATCAATTTCTTTTGGTTTTACCTCAGCAAAAATTGTGTCTCCATTTGTAACATTTCGATACACTCTCAATTTTCCAATCGAGTGTGGCAGCCCTAAATTACCGGTTGAGCCTGCCTCCCAGAGACCCGCAGTTTGGAAACACAATTCGATCAATAACGGAGTGGTGAATAAACCAGGTTCATCCGCGTTGATATTGATCAAATTATTATTAAACCTGCCGAGCACAGAACTGCCGGACCGCTGCGCTGCTTCAAGTACCTGGAAGGAAGGTCCGTGGAAATAGAGCTGGTAAATCTCGTTAGACGAAACTTCCTTGTTTTTACTCCATTTTGGAGGAACCGCATTGTTAGGCGAGACAATATCTTTCAGCGTGAGATAAACCTGGCCTTTAAAGTGTTCAACATGGTCCACTTTGCCGTTGATTCGTTCAGTATCCGATTCAAGAGTTACATCAACCCTTAATCCTTCCTTGATACGGGTGGCGCCAGCCTTCCAGGCCATGGCACGGGATTTGTTTCCGTAGAATTTAAATGGCGCCAGAAATTCAATTTGTTCCAGCCTTTCCACTACAAATCCGGATTTGGCAGCCGCCAGGGCGGAAGAAATATGTTTTGCTGCGCGGGTAAAGCCTTCAATGCCGACCACACCGGGGAGCACTGGAACACCATTAATCGAATGGTCCCGCAAATAAGTGATTTCCTGCGGATCCAGGGTGACTTCCAAAGTGATGCCATTCTCTGGTGTATAAGCAGTGAGGTGGCTCAACATTTTGTGGATTGGGTTGCCCGCACGTAGAGCAGCATCCGCCAATTGGACATTCATGCCATGATTTTGAATTTTCGCTCGTTCAAACATGCCGAGACTGCCTGCGACAACGATTTCACCTGAATTGCCTGCCAAAATCTGATCGCCCACCACCGGCGCGGCCAGGCCCGGTTTTAGCATTTCAATTCCAGCACGTTCCATGACCAGCGGAATGGATCCGCGGCTGGCCATGCCAATTTCAGCCCAGGCGCCCCAATCCAAAGAAATGACCTGAAGATCTGCATATTGGGTCGGCAGCCAGGCAGCCATCTTGGAAAGGAAATCGTTGCCGGCACTGTAATCGGGTTGACCGGCATTGCCAAAACGGCCGGCTATGGAGGAAAAGAACACCACCGATTTCGGAAGCCGTTGAGACTTCTCGAGCGCGGTGAACAAATTCAGGAAGCCGCCAACTTTGACATCCACCACCTGGTGGAATTCTTCAAGGGTTTTGCTTTCGAGCTTGCGGCTCTTTTCAAGCCCTGCGGCGTGGATGAAGTAATCCACATGATCCACGGATTTTTCGACCGCGGCGATTGCCTGAGTAATCGAAGCCGAATCGGTGACGTCGCATTGGATGTAGGTGGCTTTTGCTCCGTATCCTTCAACACGTTCGATTAGGGCGAGTGTCGCCGCTGCACGTTCCAGTGCGCCGAACCGGGCTTCAAGCTGGACCGGGGTCACTTTTTCGCCGGATGTCGTCATTTCTTTCATTAAGTTGTTTTTAAATGCCGTGGGATTTGACTGTATCGCACTGCGATCCGCCGCGCTCAAATCAGCCAGTGCCGTACGGCTCAAGAGAATGAAGCTGCCCTTTGAGCGTCTGGCCAGGTCGTCGATGACCGCAGAGGTGATTCCGCCTGTGCCACCGCTAACCACAAACACATCCTTGTTGGAGAATTTGTTTGAAGCAAGCGTGGGATTCTGCACCTCAGCGAGTGAAAGCGTGAAGCGTAATTCATTTTCACGGCCTATTTCAAGTGAAGCCGAATCGCCCAGGGTTTCTTGCAACAGGGTTTCGGCGACAAAAGCTGGTTTGGCGCTGGCTTGATAATCAACCACTTTGACCAGGGCAGCAGAACGTTCACGGCTGTAAGCTTTGGTAAAGCCGCTGATTGTGCCTCCCAACGGGTTTGAGGCATTCATAAGGCCGTGCAGTCCGCCCATACGGGTGGCCGAAATGAGAAATGCATTTGACGGAACCAATTTGACCAATTCTAAGAGCGGTTCAACCCTCAGGTTGACAGCTTCCTTCCAGGTCACATCCTTGGATTCGTTCCAGGCAGGATCAGAATCCAACCCGGTCAGACAGTAAACACCAGACAAAGGTCCTGCCTTAAGCCATACCTCAGCGGCTTCCAATGATTCCGCGGCTTCATGGGTGAGCACTTCCACCTTTTTGGACTCCAATAGTTTGGTTAATTGTTTCGCGGTTTCACCAGTCAGTTTATCCCGACCTTTGAGGATGATAACGCGACCATTCGCAAGTGAAACACCGGTCGGTTCGCACAGATCAATGCGCGGCAACAAGACAGGTTTTGGCACGCGCAGGGTGAGCGATTTTTCGTCAGCCGCATGAACAGCCAATATCGTATTTTCTGGTTCTGCCAAGACAAGGCTTTCAGACACCAGTGCCGGCGATCCCTCTTTGACGAATCCCATCACTTTAGCAAGTGTGTTGTAATCAGAGAGGCGTAAATCTTCGCGTTTCGGAATACCGAAGTGAGTTCGGATGGTGGCAAACAATTCTGCCTGTTTCACGGTATCAATGCCGAGGTCCGCTTCGAGATCGAGGTCGAGATCAAGCATCTCTATGGGGTAACCCGTTTTTTCGCTGACGGTTGAAAGAACAAAGTGACTCAATTCTTCATCCGCTGGTTCAATGGAAATTATAGATTCTTCAGCCTGAACAGGTTCTGTTTGTAGAGATTCATCCGTTTTAACTTCAATTACTCTTTGAATATCAAGTGGTACCGTTGAATTAGGTAAGTTATCTTTGACAAACCCAATCACCTTTTCAAGAGTGTTATAGTCGGATAATTTCAAATCTTCACGGCGCGGAATTCCGTAATGCGTGCGGATTGAGGCAAACAATTCAGCCTGTTTGACTGTATCAATGCCGAGGTCGGCTTCAAGATCAAGCTCCAAATCCAGCATGTCCACGGGGTATCCGGTTTTCTCACTGACCACTTCAAGTACGTGTGCTTTAATGGCATCACTATCCACAGAAGCGAGAGAGGAAGTTGAATTGACGGACGGTTGGTTAACCTGGGCAACCTGGGTTGAAATGGATTGGCTTTCCGTTTTTGCAACAGGAACAATCTCTAAAGAATGTCTTGAACCCGGCTGAGTGTTTACAGCCCATTTTCCGGGAAGCAGGCCAAATTGCCAGCTACTCTTGATGGGGTCATTCACCGGGACGCCTTGAGATTTTACACGTAAAGTGCGCTTTTCAAGTTCAAGATCCGCTACCGAATAACCCGTTATTGCTTTCAACCAGTTGTCATAAACAGGATGGTTAATGCGTTCACCTGCGCCTTCAATTTTTCGATAAAGCACCATGGCTATTTGAGACCCGAATCCGGCTCCCAAGCGCAGCGCAAATTCAGGGTTATATTCTCCACCTTGAGAAAGGAGCAGATCACCCAAATCCGGATCAGGTTCAAACCCTTCCTTGATGTGAGCAATCGGCGGAACCTTGCCCGTTTCAAGCGCCTTTACTGCCAATACATCTTCGATACCCACACCCATTGTGTGGCCGGTATAACCTTTGGTGTTTGCGATAATTACTTTGTTGGCATTATTTTTAAAGGTGTGGCGTAATGCATAAATCTCAGCACTTGCACTTCCACCTCTTGCCGGGGTGTAGGTTTCATGCGAGATAAATACAGTCTTTGAGGCAATTGAATTTCGATCAATGCCAAAACGTTTTTCGGCAGTTGATACCAAAGTATCCATCAGACTCGCAACATGATTGATATCCAGGCGAGTACCGTGGAAAGCACTGTTTGAAAATTGAGAAGAGACAATTTCACAAATGGGACGGATGCCGCGTTCTTCTGCGCCGTCCTGGCTTTCGATGATCAAAGCCGCTGCTCCCATACCCATGATCATGCCATTGCGGCGTTTGTCAAAGGGCAGTGCTGCCAGGCGCAAGTTGCCTTCTGTGGTGGCGGCTCCGCTGGCAAACAAACTTGTGCCAATCCATGACGCCAGGTTGCTGTCGGATACATCATCACCGGCAATCACGATCACCCTGCGGCAACGTCCTGTGCGGATCCAGTCTTCAGCCACGCCAATTCCCTGGGTTGTGGTTGCGCAGGCAGCATTTACGGATGTGTTCGGTCCCCGGGCACCGATATATTCAGCAAATTGAGAATGCCCCATGGAGAGTACCCTGAAGATAAAACGACGGTCAAAGTGATAATTCACTTCGTCAAGTTTTAATTCCAACTCGGTTTTTCGGCGAATGATCTCATTTTGGAAGTGTGTCTGCCCGGTCGGATTGAGTGCGAGCAATAAATCTTCCATTGCCATTACTTCGGATAATTGTCTTTGTAGTGATTTGGCTTCATAAAACCGTCCGGCTTCTTCAGCCATCCGATTCAAACCGGGAAACGCAGAACAGAAAATGACGCCCGTTTCATCCTGCATTGATTCTGGCAGCTTCCATCCATCAGGCAATAAAGTACCTTTGCTGGTGCGGCGATGATGCATGACCAGTGGAATGCCCGCATCGCGCAAAGCATCCACACCAGCGGCAAATGCCAGTTGGGTGGAGATATCCAAAGAATCAACCCGTTCGGCTGGCACGCCGTATTCCTCTTCCAAATCAAAGGAACCACTTTGACCGGCAAGTTTTAGTACCTGGTCAAGATCGGTGATTTCTTCCATTACCGCACCAGCATCACTTTTAATCAGCCTGGTCACCCTTTTTTCAAGCATTTCCTTGCGGATATTTTCAGGCAGAGCCTCGATGCGCATTTCGCCATTCAACAGATTGCTGATGTTGCTGTCATCAAATACTTTTTTATCGCGGCCGGGGAGTCCGAGACCGGCGCCGGTGATCACCACAGATCCAGTTAAGACCGCGAATTGATTTTGACCATTTACAAATTGTTTTTGATCATTTTTCATCTCAGAAAATTGATTAACCTTTGAATCTATCTGGTTTTCAATTCCATTGTTGGAAAGTACACCTGCGGCATATAACCCGCACAAGGCTTCATTAAAACTGGCTTGTCCGCCTTTGCGTGGATGGTTGGTGGCCAACACGATGGTATCTGTTTTGCTTTTCATATTATCTGTTGCGAGGGCGTTCAAGACACGTTTGGGTCCAACTTCCACGAACACACGAGTTCCCAGGTTATAAAGTGTTTGCATACTTTTTACAAATTGCACTGGAGAAGCCACCTGTTTTGCCAGTAAATCAGTAATCTCTTCGGCGGAAGACGGATACAACTCACCGGTGACATTGGCAACGATTGGAATTTTTGGTGCCATCACATGCATGCGCTCAATCACCTGGCGAACGGGTTCACTGGCAGGAGCCACAATTTTGGTGTGGAAGGCATGGGATACAGGAATTCTGACAGCCTGAAAACCGGCTTCCTTAAACATGGAAATCGCAGATTCAATCGCTTCAGAGGTTCCCCCCAACACCGATTGAACCGGACTATTCACATTAGCAATCACGATATATCCTTCAACTGCTTTTAAAACTTTTTCAACTTCCTCCAAAGGAGCTGAGACCGCAGCCATTCCCCCGGGATCTTCCACTTTGATCTTGGACATTTCTCTTCCACGAGCGCTGACTACTTCCAAAGCTTCTGAAAAGGTCAACACACCTGACGCTACAAGGGCAGCATACTCTCCGAGGCTATGGC
>PNNU01000032.1 GCA_013824385.1 Anaerolinea sp. | reverse complement strand
CCCACTCGCACCAATACCGTACCAGTCACCGGCAGAACACGATTTCTGCGGATTTTGACCAGGGGATTGATTTGAGTCACCGGATTTTGCATAATGTCACCTGGTTCTCATGTTGCAATAAACATACCAATTTTTATTGATTTGCAGGTTTTGACCATTTTTCAAGCAATGCAAGTCGGTGAACTTTATCAACGGGCATCACCAGAGGACGTCCGCGGGTGTCAAAGACCAGTCCGCACACCCCGCCTCTCACCTTGATTGGTTCTTTGCCAATCTCAATATCAGCGATGTGTACTTTGGATTCAGATTTAAGCGTCAGCATACCTGATTCACCGAAAGCCAATGGTAGCGATGAGAGTTCCCCTTGCTTAACGGCAATCTCACGAGCCTTACCTGATGCTGATTGTAAGCGGGCAGTAAGAATCACTGTTCCTGATTTTGCTTTGCTTTCGATCGAGATCACGGTCGCCAGATTGATAAAAGCGGTGCTTTCCAATACCTGCACTGGCACCAGGGGATTAGACTTGGCCGCGGCGCCCAATAACGAGAGTATGCCGTGTTTATCCACTACCAGCGGGGTGATCCCAATCGGTTGGATGCCATCCAGCAGGGTGGTCAGCATCTGCCACGGCGAAGCCGCGTGCATCAAAATGGAACCGCCCACCAAAACCGGTTCAAAGCTCCTGGTGATGAGGTCAGCATGGGCATCAAGTTCGCGCATGGTCATACACAAAAGGTGGCGCACAAAAGCGAGCTCAATTTGCAGATCAACCTGGCTGACTGGCAGGCTGTTCGGATAAATGGTCTTCTGCCAGAGATAATCCATTACCTGAGATTCAGACAAAGCTTCTGGCAGCCATTTTTCAATGTCTGCAAAGCGGGTTTGATTTAAGGCTTTTTCCAGACCAAACCCCGTTCCAAAGGGTAATGTAATCTGTCTGCTTTCGTGATGGTTGGCAAATGCAGCAGTAACATGGGCAGAACCAAGATCAATGCCCAATACTTTGCGCAGCGGGTCGTACTGTTTACCAAGAAAGCGAATTACGCGCTGAAACCCGATGCCGGTTAGCTGCGGTTTTTCATTGGAATAAACCGCGATGCGTTCGAGACCATTAATTGAGTTCAGCTTCTCATCGATGACTAATTGGTTCAGATCAAAAGAAGCCTGAGCCAGATCTTCGTTCTCAATCTCAGGCCTGATATTGTTGGTGCTCATATAAGTTGTTTCTTTTTCGAGGATTTCTTTAACCCTGCGTGCCATGGCTCGATTACCGCAAAATAACACTTTGGGTCTTTCATCGGCTTTGAAAAGGTGAAGTGAAGAGGCAATCATATTGGCGGTACGTCCCACGGATTTTGTTGCCCCGCGATCTGACCCACCCGCAAAGATCAATATCCTGGGTTTTGCTGCCAGCAAAGCATCCATCTGAGACTGCGTCGAACGCCTGTCATTAATGCCAAAACTATCCACGACGTTAAGAGGAAGAGTTCTGGCAAGTCGGTTGGCGGTCTCAAGTGAAAATTCATTCAACAACCCAAAAGTAACCACATCCAGATCGGGACCCCACGAAAGGGTGATCAACAGCCTGTCTACACCCTCGACCCCGCCGTGGCTTGGAATGATCAACTTCTGGTTCAAATCCAGAAAGAATCTTCCCGTGATCTCTTGCAATTCACGGATGGCTTCAATAACACCAGGCATCACGTCAAATATGGGTTCGCCGCAGGTGGTAGGCGCACTGCCTGAAGCAAGAAACTGGTAAGTCTCTTCAACCACATCAAAGAGCACAGCCCTGGTTTGCACTGAGCCGATCTCTATACCCAAGACTGAATTCACATCCGTAATTAACGTAGCCATAAATTCCTGTTAACGCATCAAGGTATTGATGGATTGAAGGATAAAATCAGATCGTTCGATCAATGCTGTGATGGCAGTGGTTAATACTCCTGCGAAAACAGCACCGAGTGTAATGGCGATGAAGAATTGTCCAATCCAGGCAAAGATGGAGGTGATCCATCCGCGTTTGGGCGTTTTTTGAGGGGTATTTTTCGCACTGAAGCTGAAATAAATCAGGGTGGCAATCGTGCCCACCAGCATAAACGTCCCTTCAAGGATCAGAAAAATCGGTGGCGTACCCGTGGCTTGCTGCAATGTATCAAAAGCGGTCAACGACCCTTTGATTTGTCCAAACAGGGTGCCTAATACCGCACCACCAATGGCGACCGCCGCGCCTGTGCCCACCAGGTAGGCCATGGAAATGTTGCCAAATTTAGCCAGCTTGGGTGAAAGCTTCATTAGCAGCAATCCAGAAAGCAGCAGCGGAACCAGGGTGATCACCGAACCGTTGAGGATGGGTGCTACCAAACGCGGCAACACCACCTGGAAAACCAATATCACCAGAAAATATCCGGTCGTTGCACCAATAAATAATGCTGAAACAAAACGGAAAACGGCATTGTCACCAAAAAGGTAACTGAATACCATCAGAGTGAGTAAAAAGCTAATGAGCATCCAGAGTAAATCAGCAGAAAGGGTCGGCATCTTTTGTTTAACCTTTGCTCACGGGGGCTGCCGGCCGAATCAAGGTTACCAGACCGCCAATCAAGATCATCACAGCCGCTAATAGCATGGCTGATTGAAATGCACCCAGATGGGCAAGCACATCATTGGATTGCTGAAGCATTTGTTCGTAAGCCAGGCTGCCATAAAAACCAGCCACGTAACCAGAGATCTGTCCACTTTGGTAATAGGGCTGCAGCAGTGGAGCAGCCTGCGCACTGACCACAAACATCAGCGGCGTCGTTCCCAATCCGGGCTGGATTTGTTCCACCCAGGCTCGGGAACTCTCGGATTTATCACTCAAAACAATCAATGCACCAAAATCGCTCAGAACATTTACTGAATGCAGAATATCTGAATTCCAGGCAGCATCAAGATTATGGGTGTAAGGCATGGCCGTTCTCGGATTACCTGCCAAAAGCTGCACCCCTGTTGCTCCACCGGGCAGGTAACCCAGGGTGATCAGGTGCGTTGAAAGATCGTATCCCTCCACATTTTTTGCGGCATTTTGGATGAGTTGGGTCATCATGGCCGAGCCGGATGGATTGCTGGACAGGATCACCAGATCCAAATTTCGGCGCATGAGATGCTCCAATAAGGATTGTGAACTCCAGGATAATTCTCCGGCAACAGCGGCTTCAAAATCACCAGTCAGAAGCACGGGTTTATCAACCGGGATGGCGCTCACCTGATCATATACGGAGACCACTTCAGGTGGGAAGAGCGCTGGTTGAATCAGATAAGGAGCGAGCACACTTTTTGAAAGAAAAATGATCAATATAAATGCAAAAGCAACCGCCAGACGCCAAAGTATGCGTTGATTTTTATTTTTTTTCGGAATGCCTAAATCACTAATCTCGAGAGTTTCATCCACCAGATTGGCAAAAAGGTTGGCGCTGCGCTTCTGCCGTTCAGAAACCTTTAATGCAGAACCGTATCCAACGGGTTTTCGAATGTCAACGCCAAGACTTTGAGATTGCAGCGTACCAGAAATACCCGCGAGCAGCCCTTCTTCTTGCGATTCTTCCTCATCTGCTTTGACTGGTTCGGCTGCCGGGGTGCGTGCTGCCTGCAGCCAGGCTGGAAGATTGCCTTTTTCAATTTCCGAAACCAAACCACTGGCATCCAATTCTTCTGCAACAGGCTCACTGGAGTGTTTTTCTGGTTTCTCAAGTTTGGCTGTGGCCAACCAATCCGGCAAATCGTCTGGCACAAAAGGAGAAATTGCGGATTCATCCATCAGGAATTCAGAAGATGCTTCTGAAAAGATCGGATTTTCTGGTAAAGGTGTTTCGGTTTTTTCCACGACCGGAGAAGTGAAATCCAGCAGATCATCTTCCGACAGATCGTCTTCTTCCAATTCTTCGTTAGGAAGATTTTGTTCCGTGAAAAAATCAGGATTAGATTGCTGAACTGCGATCGTCTCACGCAGGGCATTGATATCAAAACTGGATTTCGGCAGTTCTTCTTCAGGGGGTTTGATATCCTCAAATGACAACTGCTGTTCTTCTTTGGGGGTGACCTCCGGTTCAACCTGCGGCTCATCAGTCTCAAGTTTTTGCCAGCCATCGCCACGATTCAATTCAAAAGGTCGAAACTCGGCTTGATGCAAGGCTGCCAGAGAATCCAGGTCAAAATGGGATTGCGGAGAGTTCTCCTGCTCTGGGATCACTTCTTCAGGTTCAGTAGATACAGATTCTGAGGAACCCTGTTCCTCAATGGGCTTCCAGGCGGCCAGTCTGCTCAGCCACTCATCGGTATCATCGCTCTGATCCAGGTTGGAAGCTGCTGATTTTTTCTCTTCCGGCGCGGAAGGTGCAAAGGGAGAAACAGAGTCCGGTGCGGATTCTTCGTTTTCAGAGTCCGATTTCTTGCCGGAATATCCTGCCTTGATCTCTTTAAGCCAATCTGGCAGTTCTTCCTTCTTTTCGGCGGCAGGAGGTTCAGATTGAGCCGATGTCTGGCTGTTGGTTTGAGTTTCACGTTCCATCTGCTCGCGTGTGCGGATACGCGCCAGCCAATCAGGTACCTCTTCAGGTTTCTCAGGTTCCCCGGTCGGTTCAGGCGTTTCGGGTTCGGTTGATTGAACAGATTCTTCGCGCAGTCCGTTTAACCAGTCGGTGCCATTAACCGGTGTGGGTTGTTCGTTAGGCGTAAGCTCAGCCTGACAATACCAACAGCGTTCTGCATTGGCATCATTGGGTCGTTGGCAAATGGGACAAATATTATCGGCCATTATCATCCACTGTAGGGTTTATCTGAACCGATGAGTATACGCACGCCCGCAGCCAGGCTGCCCAGGGCGATGCCTAATAAAATACCCCGCGCACCCGCCGCCGGAATTTGGTGAAAGCCGGAAAGCAGATCTTGCAGCACAGGGATTTCGGCCGAAAAAGCCAGAACACCGCTGTTGATCACCAAAAAGAGGATGACACTGAGAAAGAAGACCAGTCCCATCCAATTGCGCTGCCGTTGCAGCATCTTCAAGCTTGAAAAGGTTAGGGTGATGGCTAACAAAGCCATCAGGCTGGTCTCAATGGGTGTTTGAATGCCAGTAACAACTTTTTGATAATTCACATCAGTGGGGCCCAAATAAAAACCTAACCCGGCCACAACTAAAAATGAGATCAGAACTACGATACTGAAGAATCGCTTTGAACCTGCTTCACGCAAACGTCTCAAATGCACACCAATGATCAGGTTGGCGATTGCCACAAGACCGGCAATACCGGCCAGGGTTACGGCCCAATCCAGCATGGGAGTGCGTATGGCGATTAACGCGGGAACCGGGAAGAAATACCCGGAGAGCACAAGCAGACCGCTTAGAATGGCAACCAGCACGGATAACGGTGATTTCATGCCCAACCTGCCAACCTGGAAAGCACCGCTCCCAACAATATCAAAATAACAGAATAGCGAAATATATCTTGAACTCGCAGGCTTGCCTGGTGGGCTGCCTGAGACCCAAGATAAGCAGGCAGCGCGTAAAGTTCCTCGCCGATCAAGGCGTCATCCGCCAGGGCGAAGAATATGGATTGTGCAATGATTGAATTGCTGCCTGCCAATTTATAGGAATTTTGATTTTCTGCGCCGTCGCATATCAATCCCGCTTCAGCGCCAAAATCACCCATCAAAACATTTGCGCTTGTACCGGAATCCTGCATGGATTCAACAGCTCCAATGGCATATGAAAAGGGTGTAACGCCAGTCATCCTCGCCAAACTTGGATCCAACTGTCCAAGTGTGTGACTATCAGCCGCATTGCCTATCAGCACATCCTGACTGAGGATTTGCAAGTCACCGCTGCCGCTGGTGCACATGGGTGGAAGGTCGCTGGTGGAAGCCATTTGCCCGATGCGGTTCAATGTGCTGAGACCAACGAGTGCTGAGGGATTTGCAGGATCGATCATGCTTCCATTGCCCAACGACACATGGATGCGCGTGCCATCTTCAACTGCCAGACCAATAGCCCGGCGAAGTTTGATAGCGGCAGTTAACTTACGAAATACAGGCGGAAATTTCGTTCTGAACTTTTTGGAAGAGAAAAAAATGACGAGGCCGGAAAAGACGAGGACAACCACGGCTCCGATCAAGGGTTCATATTGACTCACGAATTTTTCTCCTCAAGCAGATAGGTCGTGAAAGAACGGCATTCTCCAGAATCTTCCAGCATTAACGCAAAAGATTGCCATGAACTTTCACGAGTTTGTCCAAATAACGGTAAAAATCCCATCAATGCCTGTGATAAAAGAATTTTTAACGGACCGGTTCCATCCAATAAGGTAACGACCAGACCGGTCAGTCTTTTTTGTTGCAAGGTTTGCGCCCAATCAGCCCAATATTTGCGGTCCATCATCTTTTATGAGTATAGCATAAGAACCAGTTTCAGTTTGCAGAGCGTCTTGGCTAAGCCTTACGCTCTATTAACAGTTCTACTTGTTTAAAGGTTAAGACCAGCCAGTTAATGACGGGTTTTGTCAGTGACATTCTGGCAAGCGGACCAAGAATCTTGTGTTTTTGCACAGCCGGGTTCTGCAGACTCAAGAAGGTAACTTTAAAACCAAGTTTTTTGAAACGCTCCCGGATTATTTTGAAAGGACGGTAAAAAATATGATTCGTGCTGTAATCGTAATAGACCTGAGTCTTTGCTTCCAAGCCCAAGCCTGCTACTTCTGACCAATGGGGTTCTTTTCCCATTTTTACACAACTGCGGATGACCGCCTTGCGCAGCCCGCCCTCTGGCAGCCAATGGACGAACGGCATAAAGAGATGCCCCTCCATGAACTGGCGTTGTGCCGGGAAAATGTGGTATCCGCCGCCATTTGTTGAAGTCAAACGATCAATCTCAGCCATGACCTTGCCCAGGTCGCTGACGTGTTCGAGTACATTATCGGTCGTAATAAAATCGAAAAATCTGTCTTCATAAATGGTCCGCCCTTCCGCGGAAATCACTGAAAGGGGTTTAGTGTGATGCCCTTTTATCTCAAACAAAGACAAACCGTTGGCAATGGGTTCGGGATCGATATCCACACCGTAGGCATCAAAACCAAGTTCGCGCAGGTACAAAACAAAACGTCCGCGCCCGCAGCCCCAGTCCAATACTCTCACCTGCTCCGCGGATTTGCCTTGCGAAACCAAAAACTGGTTGAGCTGCTGGACTGCTCTGGCGGGTGCCTTGTAAGCTGCAAATTCTTCTTCAGTCAATAAATCGTGTTTTGCCATGACGGCTCCAATAAATCAAAGTGTTTTGTGCCACAATGTGCGGGCTATCGGCAGACTGGCATACTGTCTGACCGCTTTATTCATTTCATCCTCAGATGCCCAGAACGAACTGATCTGCGAACGATAACAGGCAATGGCCTTAAGCCATGCCTCAACCCCTTGATCTGTGACTTCCAATACTTCCGGCTCGGCATTTTCCGGCAGGAACGCATTCACACTGGAGGGGTCCTTGGCTGCATACGGATAATCCGCATAGTACCATAACGGTCTGCCCAGGCTTTCGGCGGCTAAGCGTGTGATCCGATGATCGACGTGTCCTCCCATCCCTAGAGGCGATATGATTTCGGCACCTAATGGGAGGTGAGACTTCAAATCATTCGCCAGATTGGCAAGGAGGTCTTTTTCAATCACATAATCCTCAGAAAAAAGATCCGCATCCTTTTTAATGATGGGTTCATTAGTTTGAGGATATCTGCGGTAAATACAATCGGGATAATATAGATGCCGATAAGTGCCGCCCAGAAGTTCAAGGGCGTGTTTGTCTTCTTCTCTGCGAATCCATGAAGGATTGGACTTTTCATTCCAGCGTGAGTGCAGTGATTGAGCAAATGGAGAAAGTGCTCCTTCTGGGGGATCAGCTGTAAAAATGGACCAAACCTCGACCGGGATTCTCTGAGTAATCAATTCTTTGATGATTCCCCCGCATGAGTATACAGCGTCATCCAAGTGGGGGGATAAAAAGATTTTTTTGGTTTTTTGTGTAAACATGAAACAAATTATAGTATGATTAATGCAGATTGTTTCCATTCCTGTAGCAGAGGTTACCCTATGGCTTTTTTAGATTTCATCTTTGGTGCGAAATTGTATCCTGCAGATATGAACAAGGAAGTACAATCCTTGTTAGCTGAATTGATCAACATCGGAATAAAGGAAGATTATTTGTCAGAACGTCCAGGCAATGGCTACAACGGTCAATGCCGGCACGTCAGAACTCGCGCCATCGGAAAACGCCTGGATGAAATCGGGGGCAACAAGTTGATGCAATGGGCTTATGGTCGTGTGCGCAAAAAAGCCGGCAAGGTAGCCGCCTCTCACCTGGAATACGCCTGGACCGATGTAGGACAATGGGAAGCCTAAAACTATCGCTTATAAATCACCGGAGTTTCTTGCCGGTGGTTTTTTTATCCCAAACAAGCCCGCCAATAAGGATCAAAACCGAAGTACCCCCGAGAAACAGCATTAAAACCGGAAAAGGAATTAACGGGCCAAAGTTGAAGTTCCGATAGAGATACCAATCCAGAAAAACCACCACGAATATCACTTCGACCGCCACAATCCGCCAAAACCAGGGGCGTTTCTGCTGGCGCACTCTCAGACAAACCCAAGCCGCCAAAATTGCGATCCAGGGTAGAAAAGTGGTGCGGTAGCGCGGATTATCCCATTGATCACCGCCGGCACGTAATGATGAGATCAAGATCCAGGCTGCCAGAGCCAGCCCAAGAAAAATGAGCACGGCCCGATTTTCTTCTTTTTCTGCTTTGAAAATCGCGATAAATCCATAAAGCAGGAATGGAATGATGAAATACCATCCCGCGGCGCGGAAGATGGCAATACCCTTCCAAATCGGCAGGGATGAATCCACCAGAGCTGCTGGCAGAAGCGGTTGGGTCAGCCCATAGAAAGTGATAAAGGGAATCTGAAATTGGTTACCATACTGTTCGAGTAAGGCCGTGATCCAGCCGGAACCGGATTGGGTGATAAAGTATTCGTATGAAAGACCATTTTTAAGCCACAACCAACCGGCCACGCCCACCAATCCAAGGAAAACGGCGAACACGAGCAGTGCCATTTTTCTCGTCCGCGGGTTGGATTGATCTTGCAGCCACTCAAAAAACACCAGTCCCAAGATAACGGTAAATGCTGCTCCTGCTCCCGGAATAGAGAAGAGGCAGATTACTGCGCTGATGATCAAGGCAAAGACCAATGAACGAATGGGCTTGCTTTTCCAATCCACCACACTCCACAAGAGCAGACAGGTCAGCCCGATCAGGATCGGTTCGCGCATTTGTGAGCTGCCCAGCAGCACCCCGTCAGGATAGAGCGCGTAGATCCATGCCGCAATCATGGCCATTTTGGCGCCCCATTTGCGATTGACCGCTGCAAAAAGAAACGCCAGACCGGCGGCCATCACCGCGGCGGAGAATAACACCATCAACAACGGACGATGTACATCGGCTGAGAAGACCCAATAGATCAAGGCGCTGAGGGTCAACAACCCGCCATATTGATCGGCTGCGATATTTGCTTTAATTTGAGGCAGCCAGGCTTTGTCAGAAACTGCCATTTGATAGGCCGCCTGGTCTCGGTCATGGGCGTCAGAAAAAACATAACCGCTGTTTTGCACCGGGTTGTCGAACCCCAATTGGGGCAAACCCTGGTTCAGGAAGAGCCCAAACCCGATGCGGATCACAAAAGTAACCAGCATGAGCAAAGCCAGAGTACGTCCTGCCCCCGTCAATCGCCATACTCGGATCAGCCCCAGCGTCAATAAAGTGCTTAACACTCCACACTTCAACCAGCCAAGCCAAAAACCGCCGGGGCTGATAGCGCTTATCACAACTCCCAACACCAATCCTGCACCTAAAGCCCAAAGGCTGTCTTTAATAAGTAAACCGGATTTTTTCATTAGACCTCGGTAAAGCGCTGTATGATCTTTTGCATACGTTCCTGCCAGGTGTATTGAACAACATCCGTTCTGGCCTGCCTGGCCAATCTTTCGCGCAGATCAGCGTCAGTTGTCAGAATGGTGAATTTGGCTTTCAGGTCATCAAAATCTTCGATGGCATAAAAGAGCGCATTGCTCTCATTGAGTACTTCGCGAAGCACGGGCAGATCGCTGGTCAGGATGGCTCGCCCGGCTGCCATATATTCGAACATTTTCAATGGACTGCATACTTCCGCGGTGTTGCCGCCGCTGCTGCCCGAAATGGACTTTCCAAATGGCATCAACAAGATATCCCCTGCTGCCTGGTAAAGAGGCAACTGTTCATTAGGAATGAACCCGGTGAGTTGGATGTTTGTCAATTTGAGATTGTCGATAACGGTCTTCCAGCCTGCTACGGCTTCGGGTTTGCCGCCCACCCACAAGAACTGCACTTGTGGGAATGCTTTGGCCAGTTCCACCAATAATTCCAATCCGCGGCCTTTGTAAAAACCACCGGTATAAACAGCGGTCATGTTTTCAATAATTCCCAACTGTTTTCTGGCTTCCACTGCTTCAGGCAGAGATTGATAACGCGCGTCATCCACGCCGTCAGGTGCAATTACCACCGTTTTTTCTGGGATGATCAGTTCAAAGCGTTTTTCAATCACCTTGCCCAGTGCTTTTGTTATGAGCACGGTCAGTTTTTTTGAATTTGAATTCATATAACGAATAAATAGTGGTTTACCCAGCCGTCCCGCGGGAACATCGTGAAGTTCCAACATCACAGGAAGGCCGCGAAGCTGAGCGATCACAGCCACCCATAACATGCGCGTGTAAACCGCCTCCACTTTGAGGCTTTTGGCCTGATTCAAAGCCGCAATGATGAAATCAAATCGTCTAAGAGCTTTGATGGAAACAACACGTGTGACAGGGAACCTTGTGGTGAGGCCATATTGGTGAGTCAGTTCATCCCAATGCAATTCTCCGCTACCGGGGATGAGCAGAAGGGCTTCATGTCCCAGTTGGGCCAATGCCTGACAGACCTTCATCACCTGAATACTGTTGGCGGTGGAGGAAGGGATGCTGGAGGTGGCGATATAGGCAATTTTCATACTGCCTCAATTTCAGGCTCGGCTTTTTCTGATTTCTTGATCACTGAGTTGCCAATCACAATCATAGCCCCGGTTGAGAGGATGAAATAACCCGAAAGTAATGCGGCCTCTCCATTGATTCCAAATTTAGGTACGACCACAAAAGCCAATGCCATTTTTAAGATTCCGCCGACTGCCAACACATATAACGGAATGTTGGCTTTTCCAAAGGAAAGCAGCAAACTACGGTTCCAAAAATAAACATTTGTAAAAGCATAGCCCACCAATAGAATGAGCATTGGAGTGTAAGCAGGCGTATATTCCAATATTGGTGTGTAAATATAAGTAAGGATCCACTTGCCAAAGATTACCAAAAAGAGTGTTGCAGGAATAGTCCACACCGAGGCTACCAATGTAATCTGCCGTAACAATTTCCGCAATTGAGCCCATTTCTTTGAAACCACACTGCGAGTGATTTCAGGAAATGCAGTCTGGATGAACGGCGTAATTGGGATGGTCAACAAGTTTGCCACGCTCATCGCAATTTTATACAATCCGACTGCCCCTTCACTCAGGAACAAACCTATCCATAGGGGTTCACTTTCATTGGATAACTGCTTAATCGTGCCACTCAAATTAGTGCTGACCACGAAACGAGTCATTTCTTTGACGGAGGTCAAAATTGAAATTTTAGTTTTCCACCAATCTCTTCCAAATTCAAGAGGCATCACCCTTAATGCCATGAGCATGGGGCTGACGCCAACAAATATTTTTCCCACAAGATAAGCCAACAAAACAACGAGCAAACCCCATTTGAAGATGAATGCCAGCGTAATAATAGAAAAGGTGATAATGGATTGGATCAATCCTATTGCAGCTTGTGTTTTGTAATGATTGGTGACTCTGAGCACACCATTGGAGGTTTCGGTAAAAAGATTTGCCAAAATCGCAATACCAAAAAGCTGAATTAAAGGGGATAAAAGTGCTGGATCAAAATCCTTGGCAAATAGTGGTGATGCAACATGTGCAATTAACAATAGAAATACAAAGGCACAAACCGAGGTGATACTCTCAACCAAAATTGAGGTTTTGATTACCGCTATGGCATGTGGAAGACCGCCTTCTTCTTTGGCTTTGGTAAAGAAGCGGATGACAAATTCTCCCATGCGAAAAGAGAATATTTGGTTGATCGTCGTGACTGCAGAAATGGCGATCGTAATCAATCCCAATTGTCTTGTGCCCAACAGGCTGGCCGCAAAAATGCTTTGCACAGCGACCAGCGCAACACTGATGGTGCTGGAAGAAAACATATAGCCGGAATTTTTCAAAAACCGGCTAAAGATGGGGTCATTTCTTAGAAATCGTAGTATTTTTTCTTTCAATTGACTCATGGAGTTAATACCTGGCTCGCCCAGGAACGTTGTTCCATATACCAGTTGACCAGGCCGGTGATGCCTTCATCCAGGCCTACCTTGGGCTGCCAGCCCAACATGGTTTTCGCTTTGGTCACGTCCGCCCAGTTGGCTTCGACATCCGCCGGGTGCCGGGGGATATATTCCACCCTGGCTTTCTTTCCGACACGTTGTTCAATTTTCTCGAGCAGTTCAGAGATGGTGATGGTTTCGTGTCCACCCAGGTTGATAATCTCATAACCCAGCGGTTTCAAGGCCAAAATCACACCGTCCGCGATGTCTTCGAGGTTGGTGAAGCCGCGCATTTGAGACCCGTCGCCGGTAACCTGCACGGGTTTGCCTTCGGCCACCCACTGTGCGAAGCGGAACATGACCATATCGGGACGTCCAGCCGGACCATAGACCGTGAAAAAACGGACGATGGTAGCATCCAGGCCGAATAAATGATGATAAGTATGAACCATAACTTCAGCAGCTTTTTTACTGGCGGCATATATTTGAAGAGGGTGACTTGAATCAGCGTCTTCAGGGGTGGGCAAAGGCGGAGTAGCCCCATAAATGGAGGACGTGGAAGCCATGACAATTTTCTTGACGCCCATCTTACGACACCACTCCAACACGTTTAACGTGCCTGCGGCGTTGGTTTGCAAATAAACATCAGGCATTTCAACCGCCTGACGCACACCCGCACGCGCTGCCAAATGGATCACTGCCTGACATTCAGGATGTTTGCGGGATAATTCATCAAACATACCTGGTCTTAAAATATCATCTTTAATAAATGTGAAATCTTTAATAGCTGAAAGGCGATTCAGTCTCCATTGTTTCAATCGAACATCATAAGAATCATTGACATTATCCACACCTACAACTTGATGACCTTCAATGGTCAGTTTTTCGATGACGCGGCGAGCAATGAAACCAGCAGCTCCGGTAACCAGATACTTTGCCATTAAAGACGTACCACCTTTGCGTTTTTTGCCCCTGCTTTACCTAATGCATTTCGGGTATCGATGATCAGCCTGGATTCTTTCAGAATGGCTGCATAATCGTAGACCTTGTGATTGGTGATGATCACCACGCAATCTGCAGATTTGACGGCTTTCATTACATCCGGTACGGATTCAATCTTCTTGTCATCGAGCTTGATCGAAGGAATATAGGGATCGTGATAACTGACCTTGGCACCCTTTGCCTGAAGCAGCATGATCACATCAATTGCAGGGGATTCACGCAGATCGTCAATATCGGGCTTGTATGCCGCACCCAACACCAACACATCACTGCCCTTCAATGATTTCTGGTGGTCATTCAGTCCATCCTGCACCTTGGTGATGACAAAGCGAGGCATGCTGAGGTTGATTTCTGAAGCCAGCTCAATAAAGCGGGCCGTGTAATTAAGGGAATGCAACTTCCAGGAGAGGTAAAGCGGGTCAATAGGGATGCAATGTCCGCCCAAACCGGGGCCAGGTTGGAATTTCATAAAGCCAAATGGCTTGGTGGCGGCGGCGTCGATCACTTCCCATACATCCACGCCCAGACGGTCGCACATCAGCGCCAACTCATTGACAAAGCCAATGTTGATCATGCGGAAGGTATTCTCAAGCAGCTTGGCCATCTCGGCTACTTCAGTGGAAGTAACGGCCACCACAGTATCCAATGCCTGAGCGTACCAGGCAGCCGAAACTTCCGTGCATTTTTCGGTGATGCCACCGATGACTTTGGGGGTATTTTTGGTGGTCCAATCTTCACGTCCCGGATCAACCCTCTCGGGTGAAAAGGCGATGAAGACATTCTCACCGGCGATCAATCCGCTTTTTTCAGTAAGGGCGGGCAGCACCAGTTCGCGCGTCGTGCCAGGGTAGGTGCTGGATTCCAACACCACCACCATGCCGGCGTGTACAAAAGGAGCCAACCCTTCGGCGGCGTTAATAATGAAAGAGAGATCGGGGTCCCCGGTCTGACGCAGAGGGGTGGGCACACAAATGGCGACCGCATCAATGTCTTTGAGCACAGAATAATCGCTGGTACCTTTCAACTTGCCAGCTTTCACCAAACGTGCCACCTGTTCGTTGGGCACATCCATGATGTAGCTTTCGCCGTGATTGAGCCGCTCCATTTTTTCGGAGATCGGGTCAATGCCTGTAACTTCAAACCCGGCTTCGGCAAATACAGTGGCAAAAGGCAGCCCTACGTAACCCATACCCAATACCGCCACGCGGGCAGTTTTATTTTGTAATTTTTCAATGAGTTGACTGGAAAGATCCATTTTTCACCTGGT
>PNNU01000031.1 GCA_013824385.1 Anaerolinea sp. | reverse complement strand
GGCAATGAAAGAAACTGTTCTTATTCTGCGACGATTGTTAAACATGGAGAGAGTGAGCTTTGAGGGCGAATTCATTCAGGTCCACGACATCGAATTGGATGTGGTTCATGGACGTAGAGAACCAAGGCATGTGCCAATCTTTATCGGCGCCACAGGCGATAACATGATGGAATTGACCGGTGAAATTGCAGATGGTGCAGTTTTGAATTATTGTGTACCGCCCGAATACAATCACATGGCGCTTGAGCTGCTTGAGGCTGGTGCGAAAAAAAGTGGAAAAACCCTGGATTCAATAGATCGGCCGCAGTTAATTGTATGTTCAGTGGATAATGACCATGATAAAGCTATTGACACGACTCGCGGGTTGTTGACGCAGTATTTAGCCCAGCAACCTCATATTGCCAAAGCGTCAGGCGTTTCCATGGATGTAGTTGAAAAAATCCAGGCTATTCTTGGCTGGCCGGCCACAAATGAACAAATTCAAAAAGCCAAACACCTGGTTCCTGAGGATTTGATTCATAACATTACGGCTTCAGGCACACCTGAAGAAGCAAAAAAGAAAGTGGCTGAATATGTGGCTAACGGGTGTACTTGTCCGATTTTGTATCCTGTTGGCGGAGATGTGCATCTGTTAATTGATACCTTCGCTCAAAAATAACAATCAAAACATTGGAGATAATTGATGGCTTCACCGATTTATGTAGTTGGACACGTTAATCCCGATACTGATTCCATTGCTTCGGCAGTAGGATACGCATGGTTATTACGTGAAAGGGATCATGTGGATGCCGTTGCAGCTAGAGCGGGTAATATTAATGCCCAAACTGCATGGATTTTGAAATACCTTTCTTTGGAACCACCGTTGTTGATTAATGACGCCAGTCCGAGGTTTGAAAGTGTTGTTCGCAGGTTAGATTCAACCACTAAAGATATGCCGTTAAGCCAGGCCTGGGCAATATCAACGAGAACTGGCGGAATCGCACCGGTGTTAGATCAGGATGGTATGCCTTTTGGCTTAATCACAGGTAGAAGCCTCTTCAATTACATTGCAACTTTGATCGGTGTGCATCCTGAAAATCACGACGTGGGAATTGGAAAAATTTTGGAATCGCCATGCGAAGACGCTGCTGACACTAAAATTTTGAAATTCCATGTGACAACCAAGATTAAAGAGGTTGTTGATCGGATATTGCGCGAAGAGGGCGACGAATTCTTTGTGATTGATGAAAGTGGTCGGTATGTGGGCATTTGCCGCCAACGCGACTTACTCAATCCACCGAGGATTCAAATCATTATGGTGGATCATAATGAAGCACAGCAATCTGTTGCTTCACTTGAAGAAGCTCAATTGATCGAAATCCTTGACCATCATCGCTTGGGGAATCCTTCAACGCATACCCCTATTCGCATGTCCGTGGATATTGTCGGCAGTACAAGTACATTAGTCTCGGAACGCATGGAAGAGGCTGGAATTAGTGCCACACCAAAAATTGCCGGCTTGATGTTGGCAGGATTGCTTTCTGACACGCTAAATCTGACAAGCCCGACAACCACTGAAAGAGATATTAAAGCATCTGCGAGATTATCCAGGTGGGCTTTTGTTAAAGGTAGTGTACTCGAGAACGAAACTCAAGACAGCTTCGGTAAAAAAGTCCTGTTAGCAAGCACTGGTCTGGCAAATCGTATTGCCAGTGATGTCGTACAAAGCGATATGAAAATCTATCAGGCCGGTGGATATGATTTTGCCATTGCCCAGGCAGAAGTCGGCGATTTGCATGAAGTAACCGACCACCTTGAAGATTTGACTACAGCATTAAATGATCTGCGAGAGAAGAAAAATGTTGATTTTGCCATATTAATGGTTACCGACGTGGTAAGAAGCAGCAGCCGATTGATTCTATCAAATCCACCTGCGGTTTTGGATGAGCTGCCTTACGCAGTTCAAAGCGATCAGACGAGAATTGCAGAAGGAATGGTATCCAGAAAGAAACAACTTTTGCCTGTTGTACTTGGTATTTTGGAAGGATAGTTCACTTTCTCTAAACAGGATTTAGTCGAGGACTAGTCGATGTACGAAAAATATTTCATTGTAAATAGTATGAATGATGCAGTCGCCTTGAGAGCGAAATATTTAGATACTTCCAGGATTATTGCTGGTGGAACCGATCTTTTTTTGGAAATGGAACGCGGATTGCATGCTGGAATCAAAGAAATAATTGATATATCAAGAGTGAGTGGATTGGATGAGATTTGGATGGACGATCAGCTTTATATCCATATCGGGCCAACCGCGACACACAGCGCCTGTTTGAAATCATCACTTATTCAGGATTTTGCTGGATGCCTTTATCAAGCTTGTGAACAGGTGGGATCTCCTCAAATACGCAATCGAGGTACCATTGCCGGCAATATTGCTACAGCTTCACCTGCAAACGATACTATTTCAGCGTTAATGGCGCTTGATGCTAAATTAGAACTGCTTTCGTCAACAGGGAAGAGAATTGTAGAGATAAGCAGGTTTTTTATCGGGGTAAGAAAAACCACACTATTACAAAATGAAATTATTTCTGATATATATTTCAAATCCCTAAAGAAAAATGAACGCTCTTGTTTCATAAAGGTTGGATTACGCAATGCACAGGCTATTTCCATCTTAAACTGTGCTGTTGTTATTGGCTTTGAAGATAAGAAGATTATTAAATCACGAATAGCACTCGGAGCAGTCGGTCCAACCGTTTTTCGTGCTGTGGATGCTGAAGAATGCCTGAAAAATCAAACTGTATCTGACGAGTTGTTTGAAAAAGCGGGTGAATTGGCCAGCCGATCAGCCAGTCCCATAAGTGACATTCGGGCGTCGGGTGAATACCGCCAGCAGATGATATCTGTTCATGTAAAAAGAGCCTTACATCAAGCATTTTCCTCTGATACGAAAAATTCAACCAATCCTGTCGTTTTATGGGGAAAAGAACGTAGTTCAAACGCTCCGTTAACTGAAAACTCGCTTGAATTTAATGAAAAGTCAGTAATTAATGTGACTATTAACAAAAAGGAATATTCTCTTGAAGGTGGATTTGGCAAGAATCTTCTGGACCTAATTCGAGAAAATGCTTTACTAACTGGTTCAAAAGAAGGCTGCGGCGAAGGCGAATGTGGTGCTTGTACCGTTTACATGGATGGTATTACTGTCTTGGCCTGCCTGATTCCGGCAGTTCGTGCCCACAATTCTAAAATAACTACAATTGAGGGGATTGGTGAAAACGGCGGATTGCATAAGGTTCAACAAAGTTTAATTGACGAAGGTGCAGTCCAGTGTGGATATTGTACCCCTGGTTTTGTGATGTCGGCGGTAAAGCTTTTGGAAGAAAAATCCGATCCGACTGTGGAAGAGATAAAAACAGGAATTTCTGGCAATTTATGCCGTTGTACTGGGTACTATAAGATCATTTCGGCTATAGAAATGGCCGCAAAAGGGTAAAACTATGCCAAAATATAATCAATACCAAGGTATTAATACACCCAAAAAAGAAAAACCAAAAATCCATCCAGTCTGGCGCGGAATTGGATGCATCATGATCATTATCATCCCATTATTATCCTATTTTACTGCCAATTTTTTGATTAAATCACGGGATGTTTTAACCTGGGTTTTAATTCCACAAAATTTAGTATTTTATCATCTTAAAGATCCATTGTTTTGGGTCAAGATCTTCTATACGATTATTATTGCGCTCGTTTTGTTCTTGATTATGGGCATAATTACATTTGTAATCGACAAATTTTTAGGACCCTCCAAACGTGGTCCGTATGATGTTAAATAATTGATCTACTATTAAAATGGAGCTTTCAAAAATGCCGGAATTGGGTAAGATTATCCATAGAATTGATGTAAAAAGCAAAGTTACCGGTGAAGCGCAATATCCGGGCGATTTCAATTTTGACAATCAACTCTATATGAAAATCCTGTTTGCCGGTTTTCCACATGGAATAATTCGGTCAATTAACACGAGTCTGGCTGAAAAATATCCGGGTGTTGTGGGTATATTTACTGCGAAAGATGTACCCAATAACGAATACGGATTGGGAAGCCCGGATCAACCTGTGCTATGCGGACCGGGTTCCACCAAAGAATTTGGCGACCACGTGCGCTTTGCGGGAGATCAAGTTGCACTGGTAGTGGCCGAAAGTGAAGAAATTGCTTGTCGGGCAAGGGATTTAATCCAGATCGAATATGACGCTTTACCAGTCATAAGTGATGTTCTCGAGGCGATAAAAGATCCTCAACCCTTTGTTCACCCTGACCGGGGCACAAACACCTTCTGTCATTTTAAAGTCAGAAAAGGGGATGTGGAGTATGCATTAGATAAAGCTGATGTTATTGTTGAGAGTGTATACAAAACTCCCGTGCAGGAACATGCTTTTTTACAGCCTGAAGCCGGAGTCAGTTATTATGATGAAGAAGAACGTATTACAGTTGTGGTTGGCGGACAATGGGTACATGAAGACCAGGAACAAATTGCACACGCTTTGAATTTACCCTTGGAAGCTATCAGAATAATCTATCCTGCTATTGGTGGGGCTTTTGGCGGACGCGAAGACATGTCCGTGCAGATCGTTCTAGCATTGGCTTCATATCGTTTGAAGGAACGGGGAATCAATCGTCCAATAAAGATCATCTGGTCTCGAGAAGAATCCATGGTAGGGCACCACAAACGCCATCCTTATATTATTAAAACACGGTGGGGAGCAACTAAAGAAGGCATTCTCACCGGAGCTGAAGTTGAAATCATTGCGGATGGAGGATCATATATCTACACTTCGCCAAAAGTACTTGGCAATGCAACTATATTGTGTACAGGCCCATACTTGATTCCTAACGTAAAAGTGGACTCATACGCTGTTTATACCAATAACATCCCTAACGGAGCATTTAGAGGCTTTGGAGGCCCACAAGCGGCCTTTGCTGCTGAAATGCAGATGAGCAAGCTGGCAGAAAAACTGGGGATCGACCCTGTTGAGTTACGTAGACGTAATCTAATAAAAGAAGGTGACCCAACTTCGCTTCAAACCCCATTGCCGGCTGGTATTACAATCGAACAGGCAGTCGAAGTCTGTGCCAAAAAAGCTGGATGGACAAAGAACGATAACTTGCAATATCAATTACCAAATCATCCTGTTGCAGGTGAACAAAAGAATTTACGTAAAGGCCTTGGTTTTGCTTGCGGGTACAAAAATATTGGATTTTCTTTCGGATACCAGGAGAATTGTTGGGCATCCATTGAACTCTATGGTGATGAGAAGATTGAGAAAGTGGTATTAAAGCATGCTGGCGCTGAAGTAGGTCAAGGTGCTCATTCAGCTTTTATCCAGATGGCAGCGCACGGACTTGGCGTTTCAACCGATATCATTGAATTAGTTGCCTCGGATACAGCTACAACTAATAATTCAGGTAGTGTGAGTGCATCACGTATGACCTTTATGGCAGGGGGTGCCATCAAGGGAGCCTCAGAACTTGCACTTGAAAAATGGAAGAATGAAGAACGACCTGCAATTGCAGAATATAAATACCTGGCACCCAAAACGACTCCCTTTGACCCTGAAACTGGTGCATGTGAACCCAATTTTGCCTATGGATATGTGGCTGAGGTAGTCGAATGTACTGTGGATATTGAAACGGGCAAAGTTCAGATTACAAATATCATATGTGCAGACGATGTGGGTAAGGCGGTAAATCCGCAGCAGGTGGTAGGTCAAATTGAAGGCGCGCTTGTGCAAGCCGCAGGTTACACTCTGATGGAAGATTTTATTCAAAAAGACGGAATGACATTAACCGATAAACTCTCGACTTATTTGATTCCCACTGCAATGGATATTCCTGAGAAGATCGACTCAATTATCCTCGAAATTCCTGATAAAGTTGGTGCTTGGGGGATTAGAGGAGTTGGCGAAATGCCGTTATTACCACTGGCACCCGCTTTGGCCGACGCTGTACATTCAGCAACGGGAGTCTGGTTTGATGAATTTCCTCTAACTGCAGAACGTGTTTTTATGGGTATGAAGAATAAATGAATGCTCAAAAAGTAGCGGCTGTTATCCTGGCCGCAGGTGGTTCGTCGAGATTAGGAAGACCAAAGCAACTCCTGGATTGGTTTGGAAAAACCTTCATAAAACAACTGATAGATATAGTTCATGAAGCTCAATTAGCTCCGGTTATTGTAGTAACCGGAGCTAATTGCATTGAGATAGAGCAAGCAATAAGGAAAGAAAAAATCATTATTGCGCGGAATGAGGCCTGGCAAAATGGTCAAAGTAGTTCAATGATAGTCGGTGTAACTGCATTGAAAGATCACAATGTTGATTCATTCATCATCTTTTTATGTGATCAACCCCATGTACCGATTGCTTTAATCCATAAAATGAGGGAAGAATCGCAAAAAGTTGAATTCGATATTGTTGCGACATCAGTTGCTGGAAAGATTTGTCCGCCTACACTTTTTAAAGCAAAATGCAGCGAAGGAATAATGGTCTTGCAAGGGGACCAGGGTGGGAGAGCTTTATTCAAATCATACAATACAAGAATACTTGAGTGGGATGACGAACGGTTACTGCAAGATAGCGATACAGAAGAGGATTATGCGAAGCTAATACACCTTTATTCGATTAACTAATTAATTCGTGTAGACACATTAATAATTAATATTTCACAAATTTTTTATTCTAAAATAATTATTCAAGAATTTCGCTATCATCTTCCAGATTGCCAGCTTCCATGTCGGCGATTATCTTTTTAGCTTCTGAAACCTGGTCCAGGGGAACGATAACTTCAACATCGCCAAGAAACCCCACGGTTAATCCATAGGTTGTTCCTGCAGATTCCTGATTTACAAATGCTGTAATACCAAAAGATTCCAGCATAATTTTGATTGATTCTGCTTCCAACATTCCAGAAGCTACGTAAACGACCTCATCACGAATTTTTCTCGGAAACATTTGTTATCCTTTTCTCTAAGCGCAGCTTTCTAACCATTAATTCAGATTGGATTGCTTTCTTTTTATACCGGACAATGGTTGATTGTTCAAGGTTTGCTTCAGCAAGGTGGGTCCAAACAAACGCGCCGGGTACATCTCTAAGTTCATGTTCATAGTATTTAGCCAATTCCACACAGGCATCGATATCGCCGCTATTTGCATTGATTTCCCACAGGACTTTTGCTTTCTCCCAATTGTTTGATTTTTTATAGAGTTTCGCAAGCCTCGTATTGATTTCAAGCTTTTTGTTTTGTTCAATATCCTTTAATCCAAGACAATGTTCGTAAATAACGATGGATTTATTTATTTCGCCTAAATCTTCAAAAAGCTGGCCTATGGCAAAGACATCCCAACTGTGAAGCTTGTTTGAAAATAGATCATCATCAAGCATTTGAGTTATTGCGAAATAGAGTGCGGCCAGAGAAACAATATCCATGGCATTGTGATAAACCACGTTCGCAATTTGAGAGGCATCACCAGAGCGCAGATAACTGAAATAGATCTCGGGGATCATCCATCCGGGAACTTCATCTTCAGACCGGGGGATGTGCAAAATTTCGTGTTCAAGATCTTTCAAGCTGCGGCTGGCCAAACGCTGCCGCCAAATCCGTCTTGAAAGGTGAAGAAGGTCGAGATGACCCCATTCTCCGAATGGGATGGGCATGCGGTTGAGCACAAACCTTGACTTCAATAACGGCATATCAAAAGATTTACCGTTAAAAGTGACCACGGCTTCAATATCCGCAGTCTGGTTGGCAAATTCAAGCAGCATGGCAGGTTCTTCAGAAGGGTCTTCCACGAGAAATTGGGTAAGTTTCAACCCGTCATCATCAAAGCGAGCCATGCCCACCAGAAAAGCCAGTGTACCTGTGCCTCCTGACAAGCCGGTGGTTTCAGTATCCAAAAAGATCATCTTTTTGAGATTATCTGCGCTGCCGTTTAATCGTCCGGCTTTGTGTATATTATCCACTTTGATTTGATCATTAAATTGGATAATACCGTGTTGATAGCCATAAGGATAGTTTTTTTCAGCAATGACTACATTACCAAGTTGGTTTTCAAATGATTTGGCGCCATCACCAATGGCTTGCACCATGGAAATTGGCTTGCTTTTCTTTGGCGCAGGAACTTCGCTTCCTTTTTTGATGCCAAGCGTATTCAACCGATCCATCAATGAAGGCATTATTCACCTCCATTGAGCAATAGGTCCAATAGATAAGTCGTTTCTTTTTTTCCGCCAAGACCCATTTCGGCCACCGGACCCACGCAAGACGGACATCCGTCCTGGCATTCGCATTGATGTACTAATTGCTGGCATTTTTCCAACAGTTCAAGAATTCGATCATTTAACGAACTGGCCAGACCGATCCCGGCAGGGATGCTGTCATAGATCAGAATGACAGGGTTCATGTTTGCAAATTTGGCATTCGGATCAGCATAAGCGCCTAGGTCCGAAGGTTCACTGAGTACCAATAATGGTGCCAGATTGGACATTAAATACTTCAATCCAGACAAGGCGCTGCGCATTCGGATGCTTAATTCTGCCAATCGGTGGCAATTGGGACATAAAGTGATCAAATTATCATATTCATTGGCTTTTTCAATGGAAGTAAAACATTTAAAAGGGATCTTATGGTGCACATGCAAGAGAGAGATATCATCACCCCTGCCGCATGATTGACATCTGTAACTGTCCCGTTTGCGTATGGCATCAGATATGTTTTTCCAATCTTTCCCATAATCATTTGGGTCTGACAACCAAAGACTCTCGGCGCGCATCTTGTTGACGCACTTTTCATTCAATTCCATCCAGAAACCGGTCGTCTGCAGTTTTACGGCTGGAAGTTCGAGAGGATCAATACTTAATACTTCCTTCGATTTATTTTGAATTCTGCGGTAAGCCGTTACTTGAGAAGTCACCGTGATTTCGCCGTAATGCAACAGATAAAACTCAGCCTGAGACTGCTTAATTTCAGTTAACGGTTCAATTTCCTGGCTGATGATTGGTTCTGACAAGAAATCACTTCTATGGTCGGATAATGTGGCGATATTTTTTTCAAGATCAAGCGTTTTTACGATGTAAGACAGGCCGTCTTGCAAGTACACTGCACCTGGATGAACCATCCACAATGCTGATTCATAATCCACTTCACCGATGGTTTCAGTTTCACCATCATGCTCATATTGGATTAATACCTTGTCTGCCATGGTGCTGCGAAGTGAATAATCATTGGATGGATAAGATTCAGACAACCAGTAATACTTGCCTCTTTTATGCTGCAAAACCCCTACGCTGCATAAATAATCCAGGTATTCTACCAATTCTTCCCACTTCAAACTGCCAAATTGATCTTCTTCTGAAAAAGGCAGTTCAAAAGCGGCACTTTTTATATGCGGCAGCAAGATCAGTGGATTATTCGGGTTGATCAAGGCTTGTTCCAGCGGACGTTCCATCAAGTAATGTGGGTTGCGGGCAAAGAATTGGTCCAGCGGGTTCATGGAGGTCACCAGAATGGACAAGGAAGGGTTTTGAGACCTTCCGCTGCGCCCAATACGCTGTTTCAACGAACAAATGGATCCGGGATAGCCAGCCAGCAAGACCGCATCCACACCACCGATATCCACTCCCAATTCCAAAGCATTGGTGGCCACAGCCAACTTAATCGAACCTTTCTTTAGACCTTCTTCAATCTCGCGGCGATCTTTTTTCAAATATCCGCTTCGATATCCGCGGATGGTGGAAGCCAGGGCAGGGTTGACGCCTTTTATCTCACGTGTAAGCAGCTCCACAAAGCGTCGTGTACCGCAGAAAACCAGAGCCTGTACGTTGTGATAAAGAATCAGTGCTGAAATTTTGGAAGATGTAGCCAGAACCCCTTCACGTATCCCCAAATCTTGATTGACCAATGGCGGATTATAGATGATGAAGCTTTTTGCCCCTTTGGGAGAGCCATCTTCAACGACTTCTTTTACATTATCTTCAACCAGGTTCTGGGCTAATTCGATGGGATTGGCAATGGTGGCAGAGGTCATGATAAATTGAGGGGTGACGTTATAAAACTCACAAACCCGTTTCAATCTGCGAATTAAATTACCTATATGTGAACCAAATACTCCGCGATAGAGATGAATTTCGTCGATAACGATATAGCGCAAATGCTCAAAAAAATGCGCCCAATTGGTATGATGGGGCAGGATGCCAATATTCAGCATATCCGGGTTGGTTAACAGGATGCGAGTATGTTGTCTGATACCACTCCTCTGTGTGGAAGGCGTATCACCGTCATAGACAGCAGTCAAATTGGGATCAAGGATCAAATTAGTGCCTAAAATCATGTTTGAAAATGATTTTAATTGGTCGTAGGTGAGTGCTTTGGTAGGGAAGAACAACAGCGCAGTAGACTGTCCGTCATGTAATAATTTATTAAGAATGGGAAGTTGATAACAAATACTTTTCCCGCTGGCGGTTCCTGTCGTGACAACTACATTTTGTCCATTTTGGATTTTGTTGAGTGCTTCTGCTTGATGGGAATAGAGGCCGTCAATTCCCATTGATTTTAATGAATTGATTAACCTTGGATTAAGCCATTCAGGAAAAGGCATCAGAGTGGAAGGCCTGGCTGCTTGATCCTGCCAAAAGGATATATTCTCTGTAAAGAGGGGATTATTGCGAAGCTGAGAAATCAACGAGTCAAAATTCATAATAATCGTTGCGATGATCCTGATACGGCATTATACTCTGAAAGAAAAACAAAATAGTTACTGCATTGATTTTAGCACAATATTTCTATAACAATATGGAGAAAAAAATGGTCAATCTCATAATTTATGCGGTGGTGGGGGGGGGAATTGGAGTATTGATTAATTATTTGTCCGATGTATTGCCACAAACCAGGCGATTCAGCACACCCGTTTGTCCGAATTGCTCAAAACCTTACAGTTTGAAAGGATACCTGATCTCATTCAAATGTCCAAACTGTAATGGGAAACCTCGAATCAGAAACTTGGTAGTATTGATTGCGTCAATCGCAGCGTCCATACTGGTGGGAATTTTCCCGTTGATGGGATTAAATTTCTGGCTGACCATCCCGGTGTTAGTATTTTTGGGTATGATTCTAGTCATTGATATTGAACATCATGTCGTGCTGATCGAAACCAGCATTGTTGGATTGGTCATGTTTTTTATCTACGGATGGATGATATATAAATGGTCGATGAATGGGCTGCTGCTCACGTCCGTAGGAGGGATTGCGGGATTCCTGGTCATGCTCTTGATCTATTTCTTCGGCATCTTTTTCTCTCGTGGACTGGGTAAAATTCGTAAAGAGGAAATTAAAGAAGCCGGATTAGGTTTTGGAGATGTTTACGCCTGTGCATTTCTTGGCTTTTTTACTGGCTGGCCATTTGTGATTGGTATGGTGATTATCGCCATCCTCATTAGCGGCGTCTATTCATTTGTCTATGTGATCGTAAAGGCCATCAAGAAAGATTACCAGGTCGCAAGCACCATTCCATACACACCATTTTTGATCCTTGGGGCGCTGGCTACTTTCTATATTCCCAAGTTGCCAATCTCATAATTGGGTTAGTAGATCACTTTCGATTGTTCCATTGTATTGCTCAATATTTTGGCGGAATTTCTGAATCAAGAGTTCCGCCATTTGATAATAATTTTCTGAATTTTCCCAATTCTTTATCGGATTGAGCATTTTTGCAGGAACCCCCGGAATAATGCTGGGGATTTTTAATCCAAAAAGTGGATCGAATTCTGAAGGCGCTTCATCCAATATACCCTTAATTGCCGCGGAAATTATTGCCCGGGTATAAGGGAGTTTAATGCGTGATCCTATACCATATGGCCCGCCCGTCCAACCTGTATTGACTAACCAAACTTTGGAATGATGGTCAAAGATCTTCTCACGCAGCATATTGGCGTATTTTACCGGATTAAGAGGCATAAACGGTGCGCCAAAACATGCTGAGAATGTAGCCTGTGGTTCACATCCCAAGCCCCTTTCTGTACCGGCAAGTTTGGCAGTATAACCCGAGAGAAAATAGTAAGCGGCCTGGTTTGGAGTGAGGGAGGAGATTGGCGGTAAAACGCCAAAGGCGTCTGCACTTAAGAAAAAGATGTGTTCAGGGTGCCCGCCCATGCCAGATTTTGCCCTGCGGGCCACATTTTGAAGTGCATATGCAGCCCTCGTATTCTCTGTAACACTAGAATCCGTGAAGTCTAACAGTCTGGTTTCAGGATCGAAGGTAACATTTTCCAGTACCGATCCAAAACTTTGCGAAGCGTCCCATATGATGGGCTCAAGATCTTTTTTGAGATTGATTGTCTTGGCATAACATCCTCCCTCAAAGTTGAATACACCATCTTTTGCCCAGCCGTGTTCATCATCACCAATCAATATTCGATCTGGATCTGAGGAGAGGGTTGTTTTGCCGGTTCCTGATAGACCAAAAAAAAGGGCAGTATCGCCTTGCATGCCAATATTAGCTGAACAATGCATCGGCAGTACATTCTCACCAGGCAGAAGCCGGTTCATTATCGTAAAGACTGCTTTTTTAATTTCGCCAGCGTAATGTGTGTTTCCGATCAACACGATTCGTTTAACGAAATCCATCAAAATAAATGTTTTTGTCCTCGTTCCATCAACCAACGGATCAGCGCAAAAACTTGGTGCTTGAATAATCGTGAAATCAGGACCGTCCGCATACATGTCGGTGCCAGGGATTAACAAATCGCGTGCAAAAAGGGCAGACCAGGCGAATTCCGTGATAACTCTGACTCTTCGCTGATGTAGGTTATTAGTTCCAACTAGAACATCTTGTACATATACTTTTTTGTTTTCAAGGTGTGTGAGTACTTTTTCAAGCAAGCAATCAAATTTTTCTGGCAAGAATGGCTGATTGACCTTACCCCAATCAATCTCTTTGTCTGCTTCTTCCTTGTAATTGACAATAAACTTATCATTGGGTGACCTGCCGGTAAACTCCCCCGTATTAACCAGCAGTGCTCCAGTTGGACTTAAATTTCCTTCTTTGTTAATTATTGATTGTTCTATGAGCTGTGGTGCAGATAAATTCCAATAAACCTTGATCTGACTTTGTTTTCCCAAATATCCGAGATTGAGAACCGTCTTTTGGGGGTCTAATCGCATTAAATTCTCCTGAACTAAGATGGTTTGTTCAAAATATAGTGATACCAGAACCATAAAACGTCTGACGCAGGTTTTCCATAGATGGAAGAACCTTGATCTTTTACGACTACCAATGGATTGTATCCTCTGGAAATAAACCCTTTTATCCAACTGCGATTGCCGCTGGCAATAATAGCGGCGTTATAGATTTTCGATTGAAGATCCAAATCAACGGCAGTCCCTGTTAGCACACTGGATTGATACTCAAGACATTTTGCATTAATGTCCATACAGCCATTTAATGCTATCGAAGATGAAGGGGTGTTGATTCCGATGATGACAGGTTTTGCATATTGCTGAGCAAGAGGCTGCACCAACGTATCCAGCGCCGTGCCAAAGGTATTCACCATGGCTTGAACGGATTGGTCGCCAGAATCCACCATGGATGGAGAAAACAACACATACAATGCATCGACATCTTTTAACCAGCCAGGAAGTGTATTTGTTTGACTTGGGAGGCTGATCACACCAATTATCGGACCGCTATATCTTGAGCGAACATCTAAAATTAATTGACTCCATTGTTCATCTGAATTTGCAGGTGAATTGGACGCTTCACCGTTGACCAACAGCCCATTGCTCATGGCTGGATTCATGGACGGATCACCAATCACGACGCCACTGGCATTGGTTAAGGCTGCCAGATCAGCATTTTGAAGAATAAAGCGGTGATATCGATCAAAAAGTGATTGCCACCAACCGCCGTCTCTTTTTCCATTAATCCAAAATTGGTCAATCGAACTTGAGTCAGATAGAATTGGGAATATTACCGGGTTGACCTGATTGGCAATTAATTGGGGCAAAATAGTTTGTAGATCAGACCATAATAAATCCGAGCCGGCAACCGGTTCAAGTACAGGCGGATTGGGTTGGGTGGCTGTCCATGTGGGTGAAACTATTACCCAATTTGCTCCAGAACCTTTTATCGCTTCTAAACCCTGTGCAATCGAATTCTTCCAGGCAGCACCGAAATGCGGTGTCAATTCGAATCCGGCAATAAAATCAGTCCTTGGCACCAATGCACCGCCGTTTGTATCTACACTTGTTGGATTGGCAGCCACATCCATATATTGCCAGTTAGCCAGATTAAATGCGACAACCTGAGGTGTGGCAGAGGTGGCAACCATTCCATCTTGAATTGGATCGGAAATGGCAAGATCACATTGGTCATTCCGACATAAGCGATAGTTGATATTACCTAGTAAATGAGTGGGGGAGTAAAGGGTATAAGACCATTGATTTTCACCCGTTTTAATCATTGGCAGGGATTGCATCCAACCAAAAGCATTCAACTGCAACGAAACCTGCTCGTTTGAAGGTGTTGTAGCTGGTACTGTTACGTTGAACTTAATTTCGCCTTTTGTAGGCGATTGTAAGGCTTCAATCCGTTTTTGAAGCGTCTTATTGGATCCAGATACAATTAGATCACGTGTTACGAAATTTCCTATAGAATTTAGCTCAGAATTCCAGAAACCATCACCAAAAGTGAATTTGTATTTAATATCAGCTCCCACCGGCAGATTCAGCGCCAATGAGTATTCATCAGAGGAGGTTTTCGTAAACACAGGCATGTTGGACGATACTGTACTTGAACCCGAGCCTAATTCACTC
>PNNU01000030.1 GCA_013824385.1 Anaerolinea sp. | reverse complement strand
ATCAATGCGTATTCAATTAATCCTTGCCCTTTTTCTTTTGGTGCAAATAACATATATACCTCCTAAAATTAAAATATGAAGCCCTTTTCTACCAATAATTTCTAACTACCAATATTTATTGATGCCATATTTCTCATTTAATCAACAGCTTTCCAATCTATTAGAGTTCAAAGACGCTGTCAGGAATCTCAATGCTATTTGCGATGAGTTTGCGCATAAATTTTGGTCTCAATCCGGTTGCCTTAAGGGCACCTTGAACAATGCCATTATGAATGCCAGTTTGATTGAAGACAAAAATATCTTGCATGACAATGGTGTCACCCTCCATACCTTGAACTTCAGTGACCTGGACGACTCTTCTGCTTCCGTCTTTTAATCTCTCAATATGAACCATCAGTTCAATGGATGAGGCGATTTGTTCCCGTACTGCTTTCAAGGGTAATTCAACGCCTGCCATTAGAACCATGATCTCGATTCTGCGCAGGCCATCTCGAGGATTGTTCGAGTGAACCGTAGTCATGGAACCATCATGACCAGTATTCATTGCCTGAAGCATATCCAATGCTTCTCCTGAACGACACTCGCCAACAATAATCCGATCTGGACGCATTCTCAAGGCATTTACAACAAGCTGCCGAATCGTAATTTCTCCCTTTCCCTCAATATTTGGCGGTCTTTTTTCTAACCTCACAACATGTATCTGATTTAACTGCAATTCTGCAGTATCTTCGATGGTTATGATGCGTTCTCTTGAAGGAATAAAACACGAGATAACATTCAGTAAAGTTGTTTTACCAGTTCCAGTACCTCCTGAAATCACTAAATTGACACGTGCTTCAACGCAGGCTTTTAGAAAATTTGCCAAAGGAATAGTTAATGTGCCATTGGCAATAAGATCTTGAACTGTGTATGGACGTTCGGCAAATTTTCGAATCGTCAAGATTGGTCCATCAAGGGATAATGGGGGGATGGTGGCATTAACGCGGTATCCATTTGGCAAACGGGCATCTACCATCGGTGATGATTCATCAACGCGTCTTCCTATCGGAGATACAATTCGATCAATGACACGTCGTAAATGTTGATCATTTTCAAATTTTACCGAGGTACCCTCAATTAAACCAAATCGCTCTACAAATACTTCATTAAAACCATTTACCATGATCTCGGTGATATCTGGATTGTTCAAGAGAGGTTCAAGTGGACCATATCCAACAATATCCGCAATCACCCATTCCAATAACTGATCATGTGTTGATTTATTGAAAAGCACTTTCTTTTCTTCCAATACCTGTGAAAAACAGGTTTCTATCATCTTTTTTAAATCTGATGTTTCCTTGTTTCCCTCATTGTTGTTGATGAGCAATTGTTGAACCGCATCACGAATAATATAAAAATTCTTTTCCTGCTCATCATCCAAATGAGGACTCTCGATTTCATGAGTTAATGTTTCTCTTTTTAACGCTGGTCGATTTGTGAACATGAACTGCTCCTATGAACAAATCTTACTGATATCCAAAAAGTATTAATTTCCTAAAGAGGGTACAACTAATTCCTGGCCAAAGGTAACAGTGACATTTTTTGACAAATTGTTGGCAGTTTGTATCGCATATATTGTCGATTTATTCTGTTCTGCAAAAAATGTAAGGCATTCACCATCATGAATTTCGATTTTCTGACTGGTATAGAGTTGTTGGACATTTGAAAATGCCTCGAAATATTTTTGGTAAGTTTCTTCGGGGTCTACCGGAGAGTTATCACTAGAAGAGGAAGGTAGTTGTGAATAAAAATCCATTTTAGTTACTAAAAGATTGTAGATATAATCTGGTCTTAAAGAATACTGATAATAGGTTATGGCATTGGAAAAATCACCGACCTTACCGATTGTGTTTCCTAATAAGTATTCAACCTGAAATAACTTCATCGGATTTTGTGTGTCTTCCCAGGCAAGAATTTCGGCTTGTTCATAGTTTGATCTTGCATCCAAATATAGACCAACTGAAAAATTTTGGTTTCCTCTAAGAACATAAGCATCATAGAGCAAGAGTGACGCATTGCCATTTGCAAAACCTCGATCATTTTCAATCACCCGACTGAGATATTCGATGGCAGGATTCCAATTAAGTTGAACAAAGTTCTGGAATCCAATTTGGTATAGTTGTGCATTGGTTAAATCATTTTTAAGTTCCGAATTATCCTGGCTTAAGTTACTTGCTTTGGATAAATATGAAACCGCTTGATTAATGGTATGTACAGTTTGATGAGGATCTTCAAGCATTTGTTTGGCAAGCTGTGTAAATTTTAATTGCAGAAGGTTGCTGCTTACTTCTTGAAGATTTACTCTCTCACTAGCGAATGCCGTACTTTGTGGAATCATCGCTACTGCTTTGCGATAATAATCTTCAGCTTTCGAAATTTCTTCGAATGAAACATCTTCATTCTCAAGCAATTGAATGATGCTGCGCAAATAACCATTTAACAACTGTTCTTTTTTATCCGGATCTTCCAATTTGGAATTTATTTTTAATGCAGATTCATAATTCTCAATTACTTTTGTCCAATCACCAATTTCATAAGCAGCAGAAGCTTGATTATAAAAATCTTGAACCAGGATTTCATTATTAATAAAATCAATTTTGGCAGGAACATCCCATAAACCGGCGTGGGTTCCTTGAATTTGATTAAGAATTACAAGCGCTTCAACATAATTTACTGTTTTTTCGAGTTCCAGAGCTTGTTTATATTTTTCTTCCAGGATTAACAATTCATTTACGCGGTCCTGCAATCCGCTTATTGAAGAATAATTTTGATCTATTGCCTGCATCTTATTAATAACAAGTAAAGCAGGTTCAGGCTGGCCAGATAATAACAATTGATCGACCTGGTTAGTCATAATGCTTAATTGGTTATTATTTTGTCCTGTTATTTTTTTTGAGGCAAAATTAAATACAAGCAGAACAGTAACCATGAAAACAATTATTGCCAGAGCTACGACACTCGAAATAACAACTGTTGTTCGCAGGGTTCGCTTTACTGAACGGTCTCGAGTATCCAGGTCATTTCTAACCGACATTTCGCGCAAAGAGCGCTGAATTTTTATATCTTGCAGGGATTTTTCTAATTGCTGATTATCAGGATATCTTTCTATCAATTGTGACAGCAACGTTTCGCTTTGTTCCCACTCACCTTTTTGATAACACTCATTAAAGTGAATGAAATCGCTATCTTCTGATAACTTAATAAATGGTTCTTTACCTGAAATCAATTCGTTTGAATTTAGGTTAAGGTCTACTTGTTCTTTGTCTGAATTATCATTATGATCTGTCATTGATAACTCTAAATGTTTGAATGAAGAAATCCAAAACTGCTTTTACAAATAACGGGTTAGAAAAGATCAAGCAATGTTGGAATCACCGGGCCAATAATTACCGCTAAAATTGCAGGAAAAATGCAAATAACCAGAGGCAAAATCATTTTTGCCGGCAATCGATTGGCAATTTCTCGGGCTCGATATTGACGAAGTATACGCATCTGAAGTGCTTGACTATGCAGTACTTCGGCGTAACTCATGCCCATAGTCTCTGCTTGAACAATTATTGAGATAAACCGCGAGAGATCTTCCACGCTCATACGAGTGCTGAGATTTCGTAATGCTTGTGATCGTGATATTCCCATTTCCATTTCTTGAGTAACTCGTCTTAATTCATTTCCAAAGGGAGTATCCCAATAAGCACTGATTTTTTGAAGGGATTGGTCAAATCCGAGGCCAGCATTTGCACAGACAGAAAGCATGTCTAGGGCATCAGGAAGTTCAAGGCGAATATTGTCTTGAATCGTTCGAACTTTGGCGTTGAGCCATATTTTCGGTAGCAATAAAAAAATAACTGCTATTCCTATTCCAAGAGCCAAAATAAGAGGATCAAATTTCTCTACTTTTAAATTAATAAAAATCCCGATTAATAATCCAATTATTAAAAATAAAATTTGAAAACTAAAAAATTCCCCAGATCGTAGATTAAAGGGATTTCCTGCGATGACTAAATCATGGTCAAGCTGTTCCAATTGTTTTGCAGGAGTTATTTGAGAAATAAACGATGAAAAATTTTTAAACCCCGGCAAAAACACCCTTTTAATTATTGATCCGGCCGTTTCTCTAGGTAAAATCCTTTTTCTAATAACATCTTCTTTTGAAGGTTGATCTTTGACAACATAATGTTCCAATCTGGATGTAACCACTTTTTCTTTATTATTCCAGGAATAAACACCAAAAATAATTGTTCCCAGACCCACGATAAGTAGAAAAAAAGCAGTAATTAAGATTAGTAAGTTTTGACTTGATAAAAGGATTCCCATCATTACATCTCCCTATACTCTCACTTTGGAAATTTTGCGAATCCAAATATTGCCGATGACAACAGAGGTCAACGCAAAGAGGCCAATTATTTGAGTGATGGGTTTATCCAACACAGTATCAAAATATCCAGGGGTAATTAAGAAAATGATCAAAGCTGTTACAAAGGGCATGATACTTAGAAAATTACCGACGTATCGTGCGTAAGAGGTCAAAGATTTTACTTCGCCATACAAATGCATACGATCTCTGATGGTATCGATGATTGAATCTAAAATAGTTGAAAGGTTGCCTCCAACTTGCATATTGACTATTATTGCAGTTACCACAATCTGCAGATCATCACTTTCCATTCTCTCAGACAAGTTGAGCAATGCTTGCTCCATGGTGAATCCAAACCGTACTTCACGTAAGACCCTGCCGAATTCTTCTGATGCAGGCGGCACTAATTCCCTGAGAGCCAAATCCAAAGACTGAAGAAAGCTATATCCGGCTTGTATTGCTCCACGGATCAAGATTAGCACATCCAGCAATTGATTGTGAAACCTTTGTTGACGTAGTGCAATTGAGCGATCCAAAATGATGGGCGGAAGCAATACCATCACCGCCGCAAGGAATAATCCTCCGAGAATATTTGAAACAAGGATCCACCCAAGCATGAGGCCGAAAACAACAACCAAAATTCGGATTAATATATATTCGGTATCGGATATTGCCCAATATGCGCTTGATATCTTGATTTGTAATTTTTCTGATGACAGAAAAGTAAGTGTGTCGTTCAACCAAGCTCTAAACTTTCCAGTATCAGTAGTAAAAGATATGGATCGCCCTTTAAGGTTTTTTTCTTCGGGTTGTAAGTTATTAATCGGTTCAATGTATCTATTGATTCGACCTTGAATACGATTACTTGGCCCAGCCCGAGACAAACGAATAACTATGATTACTAATCCGATTAGAGAGATCAGAAAAACAGCCAGCAATATGAGCGTGGTGAGATCTGGAGTCAAAGAATACCTCGCAAACTGATTTATCCTAATTTAGAAGAAGTCGATAACATTTCGGAGTTATTTTTCTTGCCGGACTCGTTGTAGGATAATTTTGCAGATTGAATTATCTTGGCCAAACTTTTTGAAATTGAAGCAAACGCCGCGCTGATTTGATGGCGGGGAAATTTCAAAACAATTGGAACTCCCTCATTAAGGCAACCCAATACCGCGTTTTCATCAGCAGGTATCTTCCCAAAAATCTTCATCTTTAGTATTTTTTCAATTTCCTCACGTTTTACATCCGTTTTGCGACCAGTTAAGTTTAAGATCAATAGAGTTTTTTCATCTGGATAGGACAATGTCCGTGTAACTTCTGTAAATTGTCTTACATCCCTGAGTGATGCCAGATCAGGATTTAATACCAACAGAATCTTGTCAGATAAATCCAAATAAGTAACTGTGTTATCTGTGAGATGACTTCCTGCATCGATTATTATGTTTGGGTAGACAGTTTGCAATATTTCCAGCATTTTAAAAACATCTTCAGGTCTGATTCCCTGTGCTTCAGAAATCGAAGTGGGACTTGGTAACACTGATATTCCTGAAACGTGTTTGACTGCAACTTGTTTTACCATTCGCTGATCAAGTACCCCGATGTGGGAAATCAAATCAGTAATTGAATTTGCAGTGCGCAGGTTTAAACAAAGTGCCACATGACCAAAGAGATGTTTTCCATCAATGAGCAAGACCTCTTCTTTCAATTCTCTTTGTAGGCTTATGGCAAGGTTAATGGCAACTGTTGTTGTGCCAGCACCGCCTTTAGGACTAAAAACAGTAAATGTGTTTTTTGGCCTTTCAAGCGGATTGGAGGGTACCTGATTTGATCCACCAGCATGACCTCGTGTCATCAATTCGATTACACGCCTGATTGTTTTCAGTAGATTTTCTTTTTTAAACGGATTCAAAATAAAGGCACGAGCTCCTGAAAGAATTACTCTTTCAGAGTTAATCATTTCTTCTTCAGGGAGAATAACAATCACACCACACTCTGGATATTCAGTTGCAATCTTGTCAACCAGTTCAAATAAATTCTCTTGGTATTCATAATCCAACAAGATTAAACCAGGAGAGGTTTCGGCAATTGATTGAAGAATATCCTCATTCAAAGAGTTGGAAACCAACGGTTCTAACTCTTTTTGATTGAAGATTGAATCATCAATAATTGTTTTTAATGATTTGTTCTTAGTAACCACTAATATTTTTGTACTTTCTGATGATGTTGTCATATTTATCCTATTTGTTAAGGCAAAACTTGAAGTCCGTAATATTCAATAATATATTCTTCAGTGACTGGCGTTAAATCAAATTGAACACTCGATTTGGGTGCTCGCAAGACGAGGTCAAAGGTTGCGTCAGTATCTTTTAGGTGTTTTAAAACAAGTGCATCTTGAGGGTTAAGTGCCAGCAAATAAGATTTAATAATTGGGGTAGTTTGATCGCCTGATTGGTCAGTGGGAGTTTCAAGAACAAGGGCTGTTATTGAAACTTTTTGGAATGTATCCACGGTAAAAGTGCGTGATTGTGGTTCTTGAGCGGCTAAGGTCGCAGGATCAGTTGAAGTGGTGGTGGTTGAAGTAGAGTTATTCGGAACTGTTTGTACAACCTCTTCAAAAGTGGCAAATATGTCGATTACATCACCTCTTTGGATGATGCCTTCTCTACTAATAAGATCGTCTGCCGGAAAAGCCATCATGACATGATCATCAGCAAGGATAAAACTGAGGTCATGATTTGTATTGGTTGGATCAGCCAGGTTATGCTGAAGTACCATTTCTCCTGAAACCAGATCAGATTTAATAATCTTATCCACCGCATCAGCTGTATTGGCCAATGCTCCGCGAGGAGCAATATCAATGGGCACTTCAATGGTCTTTACATCAGCAGCAGCAATTTTGTCGCCAAGGAACATATCGCGGGTCAACACAACTACCTGGGTCATGACAGCATCAGTTTGAGATTGGGCATTACGTTGTGGAAGGTCCATTCTTTGAATAATGAAAATACTCGCCAGAACCCCGACGCCGACCAATATGATTCCCACTACCAAAAGCAATATGATCTTTATTCGATTAGACAATTTGTGCCTCCCTAAAACCTGTAATTGTGACTTTTATTTGGTCAGTGAAACAATATAAGTACCCATGTCAGCCCCTCCACCTGGTGTATCACTTGCATTGAAGGGATAACCTGTTACGAAATAACCCTCAACAGAATTTGTATTATTTTTTATTGATGGATTAATATTTGCAGCTTCCTCAAAACCTGGACATTTATCCCCGTTTTTTGAATGAACACAGGTTACAAAAAACGCACCAAACCCCACGGCATGAAAATATGTATTGGATGAGCCAACAATTACCTCATCAATTGGTTTTGGTTCAACTAATCTACTATGAGCTGCATCGCTGCACTCAGGTTTATCTAATGGATTATCATCACAGGTTTGATCATATACGACAATCAATACAACCTGACCCTCTTTATTTTTCAATTGATCGTAAATCGTGTTGTCATTACCAGGTTGACTGCTAAACCAGGTGTGGATGACTACCTCATCGGTGTAGCCACCATTAACCCAATTTTTCAATTCTGCGGCGCCACCGCCACCTCCATCCAGGTCAAGCCAACTTCTGTTTCCCTGGCCTACGATATCGTTCTTTCCGTCTGCATTAATATCACAATTGACTGTTCCACCATCAGATGAGCAAACAATATCGTCGGAAAGCGATTGAGAATCCATCACAATATAGATTTCGGGGAATAAATGACCTGATGTTCCTTTAAAATAATTTGGGTCACTGTCAAGTAATAGTTCAAGCGGCGCCCATTCTTTGGTTTCATTTTTGCATACTACGTTATTATCAATGACTTCAGAATTAATACAGCTCCAGGCGATCGGCATTAAATGGTTTGCCACGGAAGGTGGAAAACATCCTGCTGAAGCCACTGCTGAAGAAGTTAAATTTGATTGATTAAAGATACGAGCGAAGAATGAATTTTGTTGGATTTGAACGGTGACTGTTATTACTTTGTCTACAATTTCCACTGTTGCCGAAGTGGCATTGTTTTTATTGGTAGCATAATCAATGGCTGTGGCTTCGACAATGGCCGCGGCTTTATTCAAGCAAAGGTCGTGACCACCGGCGAGAGCACCTGCATCTGCGGCGTTCTGAGCCCTTCTTCGGTTAACCATGATTGATCCGCCATCAAGGATTAAAGCGGTCATTGAAATAATGACAATCAAACCGATTACGACTATCGGCAAGATCTGACCTTTTTCAATATTTGGGAAGTGTATTTTTTTCATTCTTACCTCTAATGGTTTACAAAAACTTCCTGTTTTTTATCGTGATCCCGGAGCTATCCTCATTGTCGACTGGGCAGTGATAGGGATACCTGCGCCAGTGCCTAAGATGTACTTAATACCAGGTGTTACTGGTGTAAACATGTGAGTTGCTGTTATCGAAATATTTATAAAATAATCATCAGAGTCTTTTGTTATAACTACGCTTACCTGACTTTTTGTGAGTTTGACTCCAACGGAATAAGAAAGCACTTTATCGATAATTGCATTATCGGTTGGAGAGGCATAAGCTGCAATCAGGTCGGTTTTGTTTACAGTTGCGTACCTGGTGCCCTCGCGAACCGCATTTGAGATAGAAGCGTATGCAAATATAGCCCGGCTCACATCCAGAAAACCCGTGATTAATAGAAAAATGATTGGAAAAATTAAAGCAAATTCAATCAGCGATTGCCCGGAGTTGTGCCGTTTGTTTCTCATTGCACCATCATCCTTGCAGCACTGTTGATTGTGATCGGACCGTTTATGATCTTTAATAAAATCAGGGTTCTTTCAAACATTAAGTTAATGGATTTTGACACAGTAACGGTAACCGCTGAACCAGAGGTGCAGCAATCTGTTATTAAAACATCCGTCGGAATGAGGGTCAAACCTGAACTGTCAGCTTCTACCAACACGATATCTACCGTATCTTTGTAACAGTAAATCGGGTTCGTGGTAGAACATTTGGTTTTATCATCGGTATTTCGGGAGATGTAATTGGCGCCTTCACGGGCGGCGTTTGTGGTTACTATTTTAAAGAATAGTACCCGTCCAAAGTCGAATGTACCTAAAACTAATATTAAAAGAATCGGCAACAGAATGGCAACTTCCATCAAAGCTTGCGCTGATTCATGTTTTATGCAATATATTCTTTTTTTGGTACCATTAAATAAGTATTTTGTCATAACAATAATTTTTCCCCGCTCAAGTGCGTATCGTCTACAAATAAAGTGACTGCAATGTTCCCGGAGTAAATTTTATTACAGCCGGGGTATTATGGTTAATGAGGGGGCCTTTTCCTTTTATTAATAGTCAATTACAAGTTGAATAATGGTTTGTTTCATTATACATCTATTTTATTGACAGTTCAAATAAATAATGTTACAAATTTTGTATTACTCTGATATTTATTTATTGGTAAGGGGCGTGTGATGTTTGCAAATAAAAGTGAAAGTCAAAAACAGGAAATTTCTGAATATATTTTCAAATTGGCAAATATGGCCGAGATTCGAGAAGGAGACAACTCTTCTCATTTGAACAGAATTCGTGCTTTTTGTCAGGTGTTATGTCTTGGAATGGGAATTCCAAAAAGAGAAAGTGAAATCATTTCAATAGCCAGTCAACTTCATGATGTTGGAAAAGTTTTTATTCCCGAAGAATTGATCTTTCTAAAAGGCAACTATCAAGAAAGAGATTGGTTGGCGATACACAAGCACACACTTGATGGCTGCTCCTTCTTAAAGAAATCCTCATCCGTTTATATGCAAACGGGCGCCATAATCGCAGAGTATCATCATGAAAGGTTCAATGGCTCTGGCTATCCATATGGAAAGCGAGAAGACGAGATCCCATTGGCAGCAAAAATATTCGCAGTAGCAGATGTTTACGATGCGTTGGTGACTCCCCGACCATACAAAGATTTATTGGACGAGAAAGATGCTTTCGAATTGATAGTAGATTCAAGGGGTGTTTTATTTGATCCAAAAGTTGTGGAAGTCTTTAAAAACAAATATCAGGAAATTAGTAAGATAAAAAACGCTCAATCTTAAAATAGCAAGAATAAAGTTTGTTGAAAGTGACTAGTTTGCCGGGGGAAAATCGAAATATTTGTGAGTAATCTGATTCGCGTAGGTTAATCCCCTTAAACATTGGTCCCCACCAGTGACATATGCAATATCAGACCACTTAACCGGTCCTTGGGTTGCAGCGAATGCATCTCTAACTGCATTAAAAACGCAAGTTGGTCCTGCGTTGTAATTCATCAAGGTCAATTTCCAGATCGTTGGATAATCCACCACGTTACCAGATTTCCATCCAGTGGCATTAAAGATCAATTGTGCGGTTTGATAACAAAATCCCAAGACCACTTCAGACTGGATATTCACGACACGATTTATTTGCTCGACATCAACTCCATACTTACAATCGGGGCAGGTGATTACCAGTGAGTCGAGGATCTTGTTTGCTTCAGAATAATTGGAAGCACAATAAGTACCCAAAGTTGCGGGGCATACTTCTGCCGCAAGGCCAGGGTTCCATTCAAGGGCATTTCGCATGCCGATATTCGTGATGTGACCATATCCGAAATGAGTATCTTCATATATTGAAGGCCAAAATTGGCTTTCTGTGCGGATCATTTGTTTAAGCAATACGGGGGGTACACCGGTGTTCTTCCAGGCGGACAAGATCGATTCATCTAAAATGTTTTGAAGATAAATCACCGCGGGCTTGGCTACAGACATACCACAGGCGTTTGCATAACCATTTAAAGCCATTCCACCTGCTGGACAGGTTGAGGCATCCACCACTTTTTCAGAGATTAATTTGCCGGCCAGGAAATAGTAATTCTCTTCAGTGTGTAACTCCGAAGCATTTTCAGGTACATAAATCCAATGCATCTCTGTATCCGGGATGTTAATCCGGTTTAAACAGGATGATATCGACTCGGCATTGACCACTGCAGTTTTTGAGTTAATGAGAGGACTGAAACCGACCGCCACAATTAACAGTACTGACGCGATAAACATACCAATAAGGACTAAGGATGTATTTTTGACTCTCTTCATAGAGTGGCGAATATCCTTAATAAATTTTATGAAATTGGGTTATTTGTCTATGATGAAGAGTCGCATTCCACCCAATTTTGACTGATACCGATAATAATAACTTATTATATATTCGAAATCTTAAAAATACAATGCTGAAACAAAACAACTGCATCGCCGCTTTTCGGCATATTGTCCATAAGCTTGCAATGTGTTTTTGAAAACAAATTTGTATTCTTTCTATATCTTGGTGTTGCCCAATAATTATAAAGATTCTCTTAAAAACAATCAGCAGTTGGTTGGTTTGGATTTTGAATCGACAACACCAATTAATGTATCTGACTAACTTTTCACAATCTTCAAAGCCTGCGATATTCAGTGAATTACGAATATTGAAGCCAATCATCTATCTATAAAGATTAATCAGTCTGCAATTAAACAGAAACTCCCTTTTTATGGGGAGTCTCTTCAATTCAAATCTACCTATAAGTTTGTTCTACCAATAAGAATTTCTACCAATAAACTACCGATAAGTTAATTCTTTCAATATATAAGAGTATAAAAATGTTTGTTTAGTACATCCAATTTATTCCGTTTTTTATTTTGCCCTTGTTTTATCGGCAAACCGTGAAATGCAACACAAAGCTTGTGAATTTGGGCTTTTCTTTTTATCACTTGCAAGCGCTATCAGAATTGTTGGCATCACCAGATTTCCCGGAGTTGTGTGAGTTGCCTGGAGGGCAAGTGATGTCGGCGGTAGTAGAATTGTTCTCTTGAGTAGGCTCTACTTCAGGAGTGGGTGTACTCGATTTATTTCCATTAATATTTGGAGTCTTTGTAATCTTTGGGGTTGAAGATGGGATAGTACCCTTTTTATCAGGAGTCTTTGTAATATCGCCGAAAAGCGTTGGGGTTATTGTTGGGTCAATACCCTGATCAGCGATAGTAGGAGAAACCAAAGTAGCATATTTATCTGAAGGAAATACTTTTGTTTCGCCTGAATGGAGGATATAAATCTCGGAATGCGAAAGCGCTTTTACATCACCTTCAAATACGTTCGCAATAACAGACCCATCAGCTTGAACACTCGTCATAAAATGAGCATTACTGCTGTTGACAACAACTGCCGAGGTCTTAACGCTAAACGAAGACGTGGATGATGAAGTCTGGTTTTCAGTTTGTCCGCTTGTCTGGTCGAGCGACACTTCCCATAAACCTTGTGAATTAATTATTGATTCGAGGCGAACTTCAGACTCGGCGGCCAAAATAGTTTTCTCACCACCCGGAAACGAAATGGTCACCTGAGCATCATTTTTTGTGTGAATCGTGGCATTTATCGGAACAGATTGCCCCGGAGATACAGGTTTCCACAAACCGGTGGATGGATCAAGCATTTCAACCTGCCCGGTGACATTTTCTATATACCCCGCATATACAACGCCGGGATTAAGAGGAAACAGAAATGCATACACAACCAGGGCTAAAATTGTAAAACCGATGAGAGCAGGCCGTAAAAAGGGTAAGAATTTGGTTTTGGGTTTAGTTTTTTCAGGATAATGTAACGAAAATGCACTGATTACTCTTTTATGGCTACTGGGGGCAGGTGACTGCCAACGAAGGCATTGAATGGCTGAAAACATGCGTTCATACAATGCAAGCGAGTTAATACAAACATGGCATCCGCTTTTAAGATGCTTTGACAACTCAGCGCTGGATAGAGCATCAAGACGACCTTCCAGAAAATCTATGAGTTGTTCATTTGAGTAATGATGCGTATTTTCCATAATTCTAATGACTCGCTTTTTTTCGGCACTAATAAATTTCTAAAAATTTTTACTAATCAGTATTACTTTTAATTTTTCAAGACACCGTGATCGCATTGGACCAATGCTATTGGGTGGAATATTTAATTCCCGCGCAATTTCTGCATAAGTGGCATTCTCTTCCTCGAAATAAAGACGCCAAAGTAATTGATGACAGGGTTCTCCTAATTGTTTGAATGCTGATAAAACCTTTTGTGAATCTTCAACATGAAGTGCCAATTTTTCAGGCGATTCATCTGAGGCAAATTTTTCATCCAATTCTTCGAGGTTGTTCTTTTCGTGCCTCCAAAGAGACCAGCATTCGCGGCGAGTCGTTGTCACTAACCATGCGCCTAAACTATTTGCCTGCCGCAAATTCTTTAACTCTTTCAACCAAATCATGCAAACATTTTGAAATACTTCCTCTGCCTCGAAGGTCTCCAACCCGGCACGTAGGGCAGTGGAATAGATCAACTTTTCGTAACGCTTAATTAATTCCTCCCATGCAGACTGTTGGCCTGCAATGCATTGAGAAATCAATTCGGCATCTGGATAGTCAGATATTTTCAAAGTTTAATCTCACTTTGTATTGTTCAACAAGTTACTGCATGTATTCATCATGAAAACGAAATTTGGTCTTTGAAAATGCTAAATCTCATGATGCAATTAAATGCAAAAACACAAGTTGAAACATCAACTATCCATATTAATAGAGTAAGTTTGGATAGTTCTAGTACATCCATTATATAACTTGAGAATAGTATCGGTATAAAAAAATAATTATAGACAGGGTAGAAAGTGGATATTCATTTATTAGAAGACAAATTCTCAAGAAAATATCAAATACTGAGTCAAGTTTATAAATTTATGTACCCCCTGATTATTGATAAAAAGCCTGCCTGATGATTTCACTGATGGAGTCAGGATCAGGGATTAAAACCATTGCGCCATTGCTGGGGACAATATGATTTATCACGTTTGAAGGTCCTATAGAGTACCTTTTTACCAGCGATGGATCTGCAATAATTTGTGTACTCAATGGTAAGAGTTGCAGCACTTTATCCAAAGGCAGATTGGATTCAACGTAATATGTAAATAAATCGTATAGTTCTGGTGCACGATCCAGGGCATTGAGGCTCATGGCTTTTTTGAAAATGGCTGATATCACTTCTTGAGCTCTTCTGGTACGGTCAAAATCATTTGTGGTGTCTCGTGAACGAACGTACCACAATGCAGTTGCACCATTCATCGTATTATTTCCGACAGGGATGTGGCACATTTTATTCACGGCTTGTGGAAGGGCGCACGTATCTGTGAGTTCTGCACCAGCATATACAGTGATCCCATCAAGAGCATCTACAATGTATTTAAATCCTGAAAAATTGGTCATGATGTAATAATCAACGTCAACATCAAAATTTTCTTTTAGTGTTGCCGCAGTCAGTTCAAAACCGCCTAACGCTTGTGATGCATTAATGCGACTCATCCCTTTGCCTGGAATATTGACGTACAGATCTCTAGGGAAGGATGTTAGCGTAGCTGTGCCTTTAGCTGGATTCAGTGATAGAACCATGATCACATCCGTATTGAATCCTTGCTTGGGACGGTAATCTGAACCGAGAAGCAATATATTGACTTGCCCGATTGGCCTTTGCATACCAAGACGGATAGCTGTGGCGGGGGGTGCACCTGGTTGAAAGGTTGGCGTGGAATTTGATTGTGG